>JASHSH010000188.1 GCA_030040955.1 Rhodospirillales bacterium | reverse complement strand
TATCACGGGGCGAAGCCCGGCTGGCTTGGCAAGGCCGAGAAGGGCAGACCGTTCGGCAGGCTGCTCAAGGCCGAGGAGGTGGCGCGCGCGATCGCCTTCGTCGCCAGCGACGAGTCGGGAATGATGACCGGGTCGATCGTAGATTTCGACCAGACCATCCTCGGCGCGCACGAGGATGCGCCCACGCCCAGGCATCGGGTCGCCGATCCGAAAGCTGCCTGAGGCGGAAGCTCCCGCTTATGCCGCGTCGCGCACCGCGGCGATGATCCGATCCTGGGTGGCCTCGTCGAGATAGGGGTGCATCGGCAGGCTGAGCGCGCGCGCGGAGAGATCGTCGGACACCGGCAGTACGCCGGGCGCGGTCGGGTAGGTCCGGTATCCGCTCTGCCGGTGCATCGGGATCGAATAATAGACCATGGTCGGAATGCCGGCGGATCTGAGCGCGGCGGCGACGCGGTCGCGGTCGTCAAGCAGCAGCGTGTACTGCGCCCACACCGAAGTCCCGCCCGCGATCACGCTGGGCACGGTCGCGCGGTTGGTCAACGCGGCGCCGTAGCGGTCGGCGACGCGCTGGCGGGCGGCGATCTCCTCGTCGAGGATGGCGAGCTTTTCGATCAGGATCGCGGCCTGGATCGTGTCGAGCCGGCTGTTCACGCCGATGCGCACATTGTCGTACTTGTCGCTGCCTTGGCCGTGCACGCGCAGCGAGCGCAGCAGCGCGGCCTTGTCGGCATCGTCGGTGAAGATCGCGCCGCCATCGCCATAGCAGCCGAACGGTTTGGCCGGGAAGAAACTGGTGGTCGCGTAATGCCCCCAACTCCCCACCTTCTGGCCGAGCAGCGAGGCGCCGAAGGATTGCGCGGCATCGGCCACCACCACGAGCCCGTTCTTCTCCGCGATCGCCGCGATCGCCGGATAGTCGGCCGGCTGGCCGAACAGGTCCACGACGATCACCATGCGCGGCTTGAGTCCTCGGTCCCGCGCCTCCTCGATCGCCTCGCGCAAGGAGATGGGGTCGATATTGAAGGTGCCCGCGAGCACATCGACGAACACTGGCGTCGCGCCGCGCGCCGGCACGATTTCGGCGCTGGCGACGAAGGTGAAGGAGGGGACGAACACGGCCTCCCCGGGCCCGATTTCCTCGGCGGCCATCACCAGTGCGAGCGCGTCGGTGCCGTTGCCGCAGGTCACTACATGCCGCGCGCCGGTATAGGCGGCGAGCTTGGCCTCCAGCTCGGCGACTTCGGGACCGAGGATGAATTTCCCATGGTCGAGCACGCGGGCGATCGCCCGGTCGATGCGGTCGCCCAAGCGGCGGCGCTGCGCCTGAAGATCGATGAAGGCGATGGGTCCGGCCGGTCCGCTCACGGCGTCACCGGCTCGAGCCGGTCCGGCCCCGTGAGGCGGTAGCGCGATCCGTCGATCGGGCAGACCAGGTCGTGGTCGAGGCGTCCGCCAGCCGCGCTCATCCAGCCGATGCGCTTGGCCGGCACGCCGGCCACCAGGGCGTAGTCGGGCACGTCGTCTGCGACCACCGCGCCGGCCGCGACGAAAGCGTGCCGGCCGATGGTGTGGCCGCAGACGATGGTCGCGTTGGCGCCGATGGTCGCGCCGCGGCGCACCAGGGTGGGGCGGAACTCGTCCTTGCGCTCGATCTCGGCCCGCGGGTTGCTGACATTGGTGAAAACGCAGGACGGCCCGCAAAACACGCCATCCTCCAAGGTCACCCCGGAATACACGCTGACATTGTTCTGGATCTTGCAACGGTTCCCGATGCTGACCCGCGGCCCCACCACCACGTTCTGGCCGATCACGCAGTCGGTCCCGATTTCGACATGCGGCAGCACGTGGCTGAAATGCCAGATCTTGGTTCCGGCGCCGATCGTCGCCGGCTCGTCGACATAGGCGCTCTCGTGCACGAAGGCGCCGGCGAAGCGGGCGCTGCGGTCGATCTCGCCGAGCGTCACCGCGCGCCCTTCCGAATCGAGCGAGCGCTGGGCGGCCTGGAGCACGCGCAGCACGCGCGCGCCCTCGGCGCCGTCGGTGCGCGGGGTCGCGCCGGTGGCGACGCAATCGAGGAAATGCCGGCATTCCAGACGCAGCGGCTCTTCGGCTTCGACCGGGACCGGCTCCGCTTCGGCCTTGCGCGGTCGAGGCTGGCCATCGATCCAGTCGATGCGGTGGCGATAGATGGTGAGCTTCGATTCCCAAGGCTCGCCGTCGTCGAACACCGCCATTGCGTCCTCGCCGACCATCACCAGCTTCTGTTCCTTGTAAGGGTGCAGCCAGGACACGAAAATGTGCGCGTTCTCGCCGCCGGCGAAGCGCAAATGCGTGGTGGTGGTATCGGCGATCACCTTGTGCAGATACGCCGCCCCCTGCGCTTGGACCGACTCGGGTTCCGACCCGACCAGGGCCAGGATCATCGAAATGTCGTGCGGCGCGAAGGACCAGAGGATGTTCTCCTCGCGGCGCACTTTTCCCAGGTTCAGCCGGTTGGAATAGAGATAGCGGATGCGCCCCAGCGTTCCATCGCTGGCCAGAGCCTTCAGCCGAAGGAAGACCGGGTGATATTGCAGCAGGTGTCCGACCATCAGCGTGCGGCCGGTCTGCGCCGCCATCCGGCAGAGCTCAAGCGCCTCGGCGAGCTCGAGCGACAGCGGTTTTTCGACGAAGACGTGCTTGTCCGCTCCCAGCGCGCGATAAGCCAGCCGATAGTGCAGCTCGGCCGGGGCCGCGATCGCCATGGCCGGGATCGAGCCGTCGGCGAGGATCTCATCGAATGTGCGTGCCGGCGCGCCAAATGTTGAGGACATCTGGTCGGCAAGGCCGGCATCGACGTCGCAAACGGCCGCGAGCGCGCCCAGCTCGGCGAAATTGCGGACCAGATTCTTGCCCCAATAGCCGCAGCCGAGCACCGCCACGCGCGCGAGGCGCGCGCCGCTCATCGTCTTCCGCTCCAGCAAGTCTCGACCCCGCCGATCACGCG
>JASHSH010000187.1 GCA_030040955.1 Rhodospirillales bacterium | reverse complement strand
GCCGAGCTTGGGGCCGAGCGCGGCGGCGAGCCCGCCCGCGACATAGAGCGGGTCGGAGCGCGGGAGATCGAGCGCGCGGACCAGATTGGCGAGATGGTCGACCGCGCGGTCGAGGATGCTCTGCCCCGCGGCCACCGATTCGTCCGCCGCGGCGAGCACCAGCGGCGCGAGCGTCGCCAGCTCGGCCGGGACGATGCCGCGAATCGCGGTCGCGATCTTGTCGCGGCCGCCGAACCGCTCCAGCACGCGCAGGGCGAGCCGATCGGGCGGGCGGACGCCGTCGCAGACGGAGAGCGCGTGGCGCAGCGCCTTGCGGCCGATCCAGGCGCCGCTGCCGCGGTCGCCGCCGACCCAGCCCCAGGCGTCGCGCTGGACCGAGGTTCCGTCGGCGTGGAGCCGATGCCCGGCCACCCCGGTCCCGACGATGACCATCGCGCAGGCGCGCCCACCGCCCGCGCCGATCAGCGCGGCGTAGCCGTCGCTCATCGCGATCCGGCGCGCGAAGCCCGGCAGCCGCGCGAACAGCGCCTGGCGCGAGGCCGGCACATAGAGGCCGGCGGCACCTATCGCCAACGTCGCGCCGGCCGGCGCGGACGCTTCGATCCCGGCGGCGCGCGCGACCTTGCCCCACAGCGAGACCAGGCTCGCCGCCGCGCGTTCGGCGTCCGAGCTTGGATTGCACGGCCCGTCCTCGTCCGCGGCCAGCACCGCGCCGGAAGGGTCGAACAGCCGCCCCCGGCTGCGCGAGCCCCCACCGTCGACACAGAAGATCGGTCCGGATTTCATACCAATATGATATCAATCCGAACCACCGGTTCAAGGGCGCGGCCCGGAGGCGCGCTTTCCCCGGCGGCGATGGATCAGGGCCGGGCGCGCATCAGCGCGACATGGCCGGCGACGGTCGCGCGCTCGGCGGCCAGGCTCCGTGCCTCCAGCCCCAGCAGCTCGCAGGCGCGGACATAGCGCTCGGCCAGGCGCGGCGCGCCGATCACCAACACGGGCGGCTGCGGCTTGGCGCCGAGCACCGCATGGCCGACCAGCATGCCGGAAAGATACTCCGCGGCCGAGGCCGCGGTGATCTCGCCGGTGAGCGAGCGCGTGCGCAGACCGAACAAATGATGGAGCAGCCCACCCTCCTGTCTCGCGCGGGCGACACCGGCGGCGAAGGCGGCCGCGTCCGGCGATTCGCCCACGATGTCACGGGCGAGGATGCCGTGCTCGCGCAACAGGCCGAACAGTTCGCCCGCCATGAAAGTGGCGAACGAGACGATGGCGCGCCCCATGATCCGCAGATGCTTGGAGTGGGTGCCGGCGATCAGCAGCGAGCCGCCGCTTGCGGTCGCGCCCAACTCGACCGCGCCGAGCGCCTGCACCTCCTCGCCGCGCAGCACGTCGGGCACGCCCGAAGAGTCGCGGCAGGCGAGCCCGGGATAGATGCGCGCGGGCGCGCGGCCCGCTCGCCATGGAATCTCGCGCGCGCCGGCGGCGATGGCGGCGAGGTCGGCCGGGCAATCGACATAAGGAACCTCGACCCAGCCCTGGCGGCTACCGACCATGCCGGAGAGCGCCACTCGCTCCTCCGCTTCCCAGCCGGCGATGATTCCTTCCAGCGCGGCCGGAAATCCGCCTTCCGGTACGGCGAGGATGCCTTCGCCGATGTCGCGCGCCTCGCGCAGCTTGCCGGCCGCGTCGATGCGATACGCGCGCAGTCGGCTGGTCCCCCAATCGATGGCGATCACGCCTCCGCTCCCCGCTTGCCGCTCGCCGCCCGCGCCCGCATCATGGGCGCGCGCCGCGCCGGGGAGGCAAGATGAAGTTCGTCGCCGGGTTGCCGGAATTCCGCGCCGACACCGCATGGGGCTCGGTCTCGCTCGGCGAGATCGACGGGGTGAGCGTGCGCGTGCATTGGACCGACCGTCCCTATCGCTGGCACGTGAACGACGGCGCCGAGACCTTCCTTGTACTGGCGGGCGCGGTCGAGATGCGCTGGCGCGATCGCGCGGGCGAGCATGCGCGCAGGCTCGAGGCGGGCGACGCCTGCTTCGCGGAAGCGGGCGAGGAACATGTCGCGCATCCCATCGGCGAGGCGCGCATCCTGGTGGTCGAGCGCAAGGGCAGCGCCTGAAAACACGACGGCCGGCGCCCCTCGCGGAACGCCGGCCGCCCGAACGCGCAAGGAGACGGCTACTTCGCCGCCGCCTCGACGTTGCTCTTGTCGTAGACCGAGAACGGACCCATCAGGATGCGCAGGCCCTTCGCCCGCGTCGGGTCCTTGGTGATCGTGTAGTCGCCCATGCGGCCGGCATGGAACTTGGCCCCCTCTTCCGGCTTGATCGCGTGGGTCGCCAGCGCGTAGGCGGTGTAGTAGGAGAGATAGCCGAGATCGACGAAGCTCCACAGCGCGAAGGCCGGCGCGCAGCCGTTCATCGTGTAGGCGACCATCTCGGCGGGCAAGCCGAGGCCGCTCACCTTGACCTTGTCGCACAGCTTCTCGTCCTGCATGGCCTTGGCCGCGGCGGCGATGCCCACGGTTGTCGGCGCCATGATCAACTTCAGATCGGGATGCTTGTCGACCAGGGCGACCGCCTGGTTGTAGCTCAGCTCGGATTGGTCGTTGCCGTACACCGTCTCGACCAGGTCGAGCTTGCTGTACTTGGCGTCCTTGAGCGCGTCCTTCATCGCCGCGATCCAGGCGTTCTGGTTAGCGGCGTCGGGCGAGGCCGAGAGCACCGCGAACTTGCCGCCGGCGTCGCCGAGGATCTTCAGCGCCATGTCGGCCATCACCTTGCCGGTCTCCTTGAAGTCGACCTGGGCGACGAACACGTCCTCGCCCTCCGAGGACGGGATCGGCGAGTCCCAGCTGACCACGGTGATGCCCTTGTCGTGCGCGGCCTTCACCGCCGGCCCGATCTGGTCGCCCGCGTTGTTCGAGATCATGATCGCGTTGACGCCCTGGGTGGTGGCGTTGGTCACGATCTCGATCTGGCCGGCGACGCTGTTCTCCGGCGTCGGGCCGAGGAATTGCAGCTTGGTCGGGTTCTTCAGTTCGGCCGCCGCCTCCTCGGCTCCCTTATGCGCCTGGTCGAACACGGCGATGCCGAGGAATTTGGGCAGCAGGACCATGTTCTCGGCCTGGCCCGGCTTGATCTCCTGCGCGGATGCCGCCTGCGGCATCAGCGCGAGCGCCGCGAGCACGGCGCCGGTAAGCGCGACATTTCTCATGTTTCTCTCCCTTTCCAATTGCTTCTAACCGTTTGCGCGATATTGGGGATCAGCACCGACAGGATCAACAATGCCCCGATCACGCTGGTCTGGGTGTTGCCGGTGATATCGGCGAGACCCATGCCGTTGCGCAGATTGAGGATGACCAGGATGGAGAGCCCCACTCCCACCAGGTTGCCGGAGCCGCCAAAGATGCTGACCCCGCCAAGCAGAACGATGGTGATGATATCGAGTTCGAAGCCCTGGGCCAAGTCGCCGCGCACCGAACCCAGGCGGGCGGCGTAGAGCAGCCCGGCGAGCGCGGCGTTCAGCCCGGAGGCCACGAACAGCGAAAGCTTCGCCGGCTTGATGCGCACGCCGGAATAGCGCGCCGCCTGGAGATTGTTGCCCATCACATAGACGATCCGGCCGAAGCCGGAATCGTGCAGGATCACCGCCACGATGGCGAACAGGACCGCGAACACGGCGATCGAGACGGTGACCGGGCCGAGCTGCGGCTGCTGGCCGATGGCGTCGAACCAGGCCGGGTAGCCGCCATAGGATCGGTCCTCGACCAGGATGCGGGCGACGCCCCGGTAGCCGATCAGCCCGGCCAACGTGACCGCGAGCGAGGGCAGCCCGACATAGGCGACCCAGAACCCGTTGAACGCGCCGGCCGCGCCGCCGGCGGCCAGTCCGCCGAGCAGCGCCCAGGGCATCGGCGCGCCGTGGCGGAACAGCCAGGCCATGACGCAGGCGGCGAGCCCCATGATCGAGGCGACCGAGAGATCGATCTCGCCGTTGATGATGAGAAGCGTCATGGTCAGCGCGACGATGATCTTCTCGATCTCGAGCTGGAACAGGTTGACGATGTTCTCGACGCCCAGATAGTAGGGCGAACGGGTGACGTTCATCGCCACGATGGCGACGAGCAGGACCAGCAGCAGTCCTTCCCAGCCGCGCAGGCGCGCGAGCAGCCTCATCGCTGCGCTCCCCCGGACGCGGGCGCCGGCGCCGGCTTGGCGATCAGCTTGAGCTCGGTGCGCGCCCACAGCGCGCGCATGCGCGAAAGGATCACCGCGTCGGATGCCACCGCGAGCAGGATCAGCAGGCCCATCAGCGCGTCGCGCCAGAATTCGTTGATCTGGAGGCGGAACAGACTCTGTTCCAGGGTTCCGATCATCACCGCACCAAGCATCGCGCCGACCACCGTGCCGGAGCCGCCGAATATGTTGACCCCGCCGACCACCACGGCCGCGACCACCTGGAGCTCGACCCCGCGCCCGTTGTCGACCGTGATGGTGCCGAAGCGGGCGAGCGTCATGAATCCGGCCAGGCCGGCGAGCGCACCCGACAGCACGAAGGCGGCGAACACGATGCGCCGGGTCGGCAGTCCGACCAAATGCGCGGCGTCGGGGTTCGAGCCGATGGCGTAGAACAGGCGGCCGAAATTCATCCGCGTGGTGGCGAATTGGAACAGTGCGACGATGGCGAGCGCGAGCACTACCATCTCGCGCAGATCCAGATTGCCGATGGTCGCCAGCGTGGCCTGCGGAAGATTGAGCAGCCAGGCCGGCAGCGTGTCGGTGGTGATCGTCTTGGCGCCGGAATAATCGACCAGAATGCCGCGATAGATGGCGAGCGTGCCCAGCGTCACGATGATCGAGGGCACGCGCCCGAGCGTGACCAGGGCGCCGTTGATCACGCCGGCGGCGGCGCCCAGCGCCATCGCGATCAGCACCGCGACGAGCGGGTGCATGCCGGGATGCAGGCCCAGCTCGTGTCCCGTCACATAGGCCGCGCAGCCGATCAGCGAGCCGACCGAGAGGTCGATGTTGCGGGTGAGCACCACTAGCGTCTGGCCGACGGCCGCGACCATGATGATGATGACGCTGGAGGCGATGCGATTGAAGGTGCGCGAGGTGTAGTAGCCGTCGATCAGGCTGCCGAAGAAGACCACGGCGACCACGAGCAGGAGCAGCAGGCTCAGCTCGCGCACCTGCTCCGGCCGGACATGGCGCTGAAGCCATTTCATGCCGGCGCCTCCGCCGGCGCGTGCGCGGCCGCCTCCTGGCCCATCGCCGCGGTCATCACGGTCTCCTGGTCGGCGGAGTCACGGTCGAGAATGGCGACCTGGCGGCCCTCGCGCATCACCAACACCCGGTCGCTCATCGCCAGCACCTCGGGCAGGTCGGAGGAGATCAGCAGGATCGCGATTCCCTCCTCCGCCAGCTCGCGGATCATGGCGTGCACCTCGGCCTTGGCGCCGACATCGATACCCCGCGTCGGCTCGTCGAGGATCAACAGGCGCGGATGCGTGTTCAGCCACTTGCTCAGCATTACCTTCTGCTGGTTGCCGCCGGAGAGTTTGGCGACCAGCACCTCGACCGAGGACGCGCGGATGGCGAGGCGCTTGCGGTAGGTCTCGGCGGTCGCCCGCTCCATCTCGGCGCGGATCAGGCCGAGCCGGTTGAGATAGCGCGCGAGCACCGGCAGCGTGATGTTGGCCGCGATCGACATCGGCAGCGAGAGGCCGAGCTGGCGCCGGTCCTCCGACAGATAGGCGATGCCGCGCGCCATCGCCTGACGCGGCGAGCGCAGGCTGACCTCCTCGCCATCGACCGCGATGCTGCCCTCGGTAGCCGGCTCGATGCCGAACAGCGCTAGCCCGACATCGGTGCGGCCGGCGCCCACCAGCCCGGCGAAGCCGAGCACCTCGCCGCGATGGATGTCGAACTCGACGCCCTGGAACACGCCGCCGCGTCCCAATCCGCGCACCGCGAGGATGCGCTCGCCCCGCTTCGCGCCGGGACGCGGCTGTAGCAGGCCCATCTCGCGCCCCACCATGTCGGCGATCGCGCGCTGCGGCGTCGCTTCCGCGCGCGGGCGGGTCGAGATCAGGCGCCCGTCGCGGAACACGGTGACCTTGTCGGCGATCTCGAACACCTCTTCGAGGCGGTGGCTGACGAACAGGATGGCGACGCCGCGGTCGCGCAGATCCCGCACCAGCTTGAACAGCTGCGCGACCTCGTGGGCGGAGAGCGAGGCGGTGGGCTCGTCCATGATAAGAACGCGCACGTTGAGCGAGATCGCCTTGGCAATCTCCACCGACTGCTGGGCGGCGAGCGTGAGTCCGCGCGCCGGGCTGCGCACGTCGAGCTCGACGCCGAGCGCGGCCAGGATCGAGTCGGCGCGGCGGAACATCTGGCCCCAGCCGGTGAGCAGGCCGCGATCCTGGTGGCTGATGAAGATGTTTTCGGCGACGTTGAGGTCGGGGAACAGCAGCGGCTCCTGGTAGATGGCGGCGATGCCGTGACGCTGCGCCTCCGCCGCGCTGCCGATGACGATGTCGCGGCCCGCCAGGCGGATCTGCCCGCGGTCGGGCCGGTGGATGCCGGTCATGATCTTGATCAGGGTGGACTTGCCGGCGCCGTTCTCGCCGAGGAGGGCGTGCACCTCGCCCGCGTGCAGCGCGATGGATACGTCCTCCAGCGCCTGGGTGGCGCCGAATCGCTTGGCGATGTTGCGCAGCTCGAAGATCGGGTCCGTGGGCCCGGTCACGCCCGTCTCCTCCATTGTGCGCTCGCAACGTCGGCGCTATTTTGCGGCCATCCTAACAACATCGCGCGCGCCCGTCATCGCGGAGCTTGGCGCCTCGGGGAGGTCGGATGGAACAGATCGCCTTCAAGATGCGACTCAATCCCGGGCAGGCTTCGCTCTACAAGTCGCGCCACGACGCGCTGTGGCCGGAGCTCGACAAACTATTGGGCGAGGCTGGCGTGCGCGACTATTCGATCTTCCTCGATCCCGAAACGCACACGCTGTTCGCGGTGCTGCGCCGGCGCTCCGACCACAAGATGGACGATCTGCCCAAGCACGAGGTGATGAAGCGCTGGTGGAAGTATATGGGCGACATCATGGCGACCAATCCGGACGGCTCGCCGGTGGTGGTGGCGCTGGAGCCGATGTTTCACCTGGAATAGGCCGCGAACCCGCTCAGGCGGGCGCGTAGTCCTCGATATAGGCGCGGATGATTTCCTCGATGCCGCCATCGCGCGGCAGGCCGAGGGCGAGCGCGCGCTCGGCAGCGCTGTCGGTCGCCCAGCCGGCGACGATGCGCTCGATGAACGGATCGGGCGCGAGCGTGATCTTCCCCAATTTGCGCGGGCCGGCCACGCGTTTCAGCGCCTCGATCGCCTGGCCCACTTGCATCTGGATGCTCGGGAAGCCGATCGCGCGGTCGGTGCCGAGCTTCTCGGCGGGCAGCTCGTGCAGGCGCACGAAGCCCTCGACCACGGTGCGGTAGCCGGCCACCGGGTGGCGCGTCTCCGGGCTCACCGGCAGGGCGAAATCGATTCCGGCGAGCGGCTCGCGGAACATGCCCGAGGCGAAGCTCGACGCCGCCTTGTTCGGCTTGCCCGGCCGGATGATCACTGTGGGCAGGCGGGCCGAGCGGCCGTCGACGAATCCCTTGCGCGAATAGTCGTTGATCAGCAGCTCGCCGATCGCCTTGGTCATGCCGTAGGTGGTCTGCGGATTTTGCTTGGTCTGGTCGGTCACCACGGCGGGCATGGCATCGCCGCCGAACACGGCCCCCGAGCTGGCGAATACGATGCGCGGGCGCGACTTGCGCGCGCGCAGGGCCTCGAGCAGATGCAGATGCCCGTCGAGATTGACCCGCATGCCGAGATCGAAATCCTGCTCGGCGCCGCCGCTCACCACCGAAGCCAAGTGGAACACGGCGATGTCGTCGCGGTCGATCAGCGCGGCGACCGTCGCGCGGTCCGCGATGTCGCCGGTGACGATGCGCGCGCGCGGGTCGAGCCCGTCGGGGCGGGTCGCGGGCGCCACCGCGTCGAACAGGGTCATCGCGTCGATCGGCGTAGGCGCGCCCGAGGGACCGGTCAGCGCGCCGAGCTCGAGCAGCCGCTTGGCGAGCCGGAAGCCGATGAACCCGGTGCCCCCGGTGATGACCACCTTCATGCGCGCTCCTCCCGATCGCTCGTCTTCGTTCTTGCCGGCGCAGGCTGCCCCAAGCGAATGCCCCCGGCAATCCCCGCGCGGGCTGTGCGTATGGCGAGCGCGGGATAGAATGCGGCCGCCACGCGGTTGGGGAGGAAAGCATGGCCGACAAGATCGCGGTGATCGGCGCGGGACTGATCGGGCGCGCCTGGGCGATCACCTTCGCCCGCGCCGGACATCCGGTGTCGCTTTACGATTCCGAAGCCGACGCGCTGCGAGGCTCGCTCGATTCGATCGCCGGAATGGTCGCCGACCTCGTGAGCAGCGGACTCCTGGACGCTTCCGAGTCGGAGCGGCTGCGCGCGCGCATCGCTCCCGCCGAGTCGATCGAGGCGGCGCTCGCTGGTGCGGCCCATGTCCAGGAGAACGTGCCCGAAAATCTCGAGATCAAGCGCGCGGTCTTCGCGCGGCTCGACGCGCTGGCCCCGCCCGCCACGGTGCTCGCCAGTTCCAGCTCGGCGATCCTGCCCTCGCTGTTCACCGAGACCTTGGCCGGGCGTCGGCGCTGCCTGGTCGCGCATCCGATCAATCCGCCCTATCTGATCCCGGCGGTCGAGCTGGTGCCGGCGCCGTGGACCGATCCGGCGACGGTCGAACGCACGCGGCGGCTGATGGAGGGCGCCGGCCAGTCGCCGATGGTAATGCGCCGGGAGATCGACGGTTTCATCATGAACCGTCTCCAGGCCGCGCTGCTGCAAGAGGCGTTCCGCCTGGTCGGCGAGGGCTACGCCTCGATCGAGGATGTCGATATCGGCATCCGCAAGGGGCTTGGCCTGCGCTGGGCCTTCATGGGTCCGTTCGAGACCATCGACCTGAACGCGCCCGGCGGCGTGATCGACTATGTCGCGCGCTACGAGCCCGCGCTGCGCCGGCTCGCCCGCTGGCCGACCGAGCAGGGACCGTGGGCGGGTCCGCTCGCCAAACGGATCGAGGCGGAACGTACCCGCCGCCTGCCCCGCGAGCGACTGGCCGAGCGGCAGCGCTGGCGCGACCGAAGGCTGATGGCGCTGCTGCGACATCTGCGCGCTGACCAGACGGAGATCGGCGCCTGATCAGCCTTCCGCGCGCCGGCCGCGGCCGTAGAGCAGCATCATCAGCAGGATCACCGCGCCGTAGATCACCTGACGGCCGGATTCCGGAATCTGCATCACCGACAGGATGCTTTGCAGAAGCGTGATCAGGATCACGCCGGCGACCGTGCCGATATAGCTGCCGCGCCCGCCCAGGATCGAGGTGCCGCCCAGCACCACTGCGGCGATGGCGGGAAGCAAGTATGCATCGCCCATCGCCTGCGCCGCCTTGCTCGCATAGCCGGCGAGCAGGATGCCGCCGAAGGCCGACAGTCCGCCCGAGATGGCGAAGGCGATCATCACCGCGCGCTGGGTGTCGACGCCCGACAGGAAGGCGGCGCGCTCGCGGTTGCCGATCGCGTAGACGGCGCGGCCATAGGACGTGCGGTTGAGCAGGAACACCGTGCCGGCGCCGATGATCGCCCACACGATCAGCGAATGCGGGATGCCGAAGGCGACCTCGCCAGTGGCGATGAAGCGCATCGCGGCGGAAGCCGAGTCCTGCGGCGAGAAGCCTCCCGTGTGGACCACCATCAGCCCCTGCGCCACCGCGTTGACCGCGAGCGTGATGATCATCGAGGGAATGCGCAGATAGGCGACCCCGAATCCGTTGAGCAGCCCGAGCGCGACCCCGCAGAGCAGCCCGAACGGGATCGCGCCGATCACCCCGATCTGGCCATGCGCGGTGGCGGCGCAAGCCATCATCCCGCCCATCGCCACCGCCCAGGGCACCGAGAGGTCGATCTGGCCGAGCAGGATCACGATCATCATTCCGGTCGCGATCACGCCGAGGAACGAGGCGACCTTTAGCTGCTGGAGCAGATAGCCGGGGGAGAGGAACTCGCGCGAATAGAGGCTGCCGATCAGCAGCAGCACGACGATGCAGGCGAAGGCGGTGGCGACCGCTGGGTCAATGTGGCGCAGTAGCGGAACCCGCCGCACCGCCACCCCGCCGCCGCCGGCCGTCTCGCTCACCGGCGCCTCACTGGAACAGATCGAGACGGTTGCGGATGCGGAACAGTTGCGCCGCGCCGGTGCACACCGCGAGCAGCAGCACCACGCCCTGGAACAGCGGCTGGTAGAGCGGGTCGAGGTCGAACACGAACAGCAGATCGCCGATGGTGCGGAACGCGAGGGCGCCAAAGATCGCGCCGATGGCGCTGCCCACGCCCCCGAACAGCGACACCCCGCCGAGCACCACGGCGGCGATCGAGAACAGCGTGTAGGTTCCGCCGTTGGCGAAATTGGCCTCGCCGGAGTAGGTGATGAAGGAAAGATAGAGGCCGCCGATCGAGGCGAACAGGCCGGCGAGCGTGTAGGCCCAGAATTTGGCGCGGCGGATCGGCAGGCCGGACATGTAGGCCGCCATCTCGGAGGAGCCGACCGCATAGACCGCGCGTCCCGTGGTCGAGCGCCGGAACGGGATCCAGATCGCCAGCACCACCGCGAACAGCGCGACCAGCGACATCGGAACGACGCCGAACACCCGCCCGGTCATGAAGTCGGCGATGTCTGAATTGAAGTTGTCGGAATTGCCGGGCTGCGGTCGCAGCCACAGCGCGAGACCGTAGAAGATCGAGCCGGACGCCACCGTGGCGACGATCGGCTGGAGGCGGCCGTAGATCACGATCAGCCCGTTCAGCGCGCCGCAGGCGAGTCCGGCCGCGAGCACGCCCGCGCAGCCGAGCAGCGCGGTCGGAGTCGAGCCGGCGACGATGTAGGAGCCCAGGCAATTGGTGAAGGTGAAGATCATGCCGGCCGAGAGGTCGATGCCGGCGGTGAGCACGACGAAGGTCTGGGCCATGGCGACGAAAGCGAGCAGCGCGCCCTTGTTGGCGGCAGTCTGCACGACGTTGGCGGTGAAGCCGGCGGGATGCTTGCTTGCATAGAGCGCGAACAGCGCCAGGAACAGCGCGAGCGCGATCAGCGTTCCGCGCCGCTCGGCCAGCCGGAAACGCCAGTCGCTCATGCGCCCGCCTCGGCCCCGGCGGCGATGTTGAGCGCGCTCGCCACCAGCGCCCGCTCGGTGATCTCGGCGCCGACCAGCGTGCGTTTGATCGCGCCGTCATAGAGGACGAGCACGCGGTTGCAGCAGCCGATCAACTCGTCGTAGTCGGTCGAGTAGAACAGGATCGCGGCGCCCGATTCGGCGAGACGGCGCAGCAGCGCGTAGATCTCCTGCTTGGTGCCGATATCGATGCCGCGGGTGGGATCGTTGAGCAGGATGATGCGCGGCCGCACCATCAGCCATTTGGCGATCACCACCTTCTGCTGGTTGCCCCCCGACAAAGAGCCGACGGGAACATCGACACCGTCGGTGCGGATGGCGAGGAGGCGGACCATTTCGTCGATCGCCTCGGTCTCCGCGTCGCGGTCGACCACGCCCCAGCGCGAGAGCCGGTCGAGCGCCGCGAAGGACAGATTGACCCGCACCGACATCGGCAGCATCAGCCCCTCGGTCTTGCGGTCCTCGGGGATCAGCGCCATGCCGATGCGCTTCGATTTCGCCGCGCGCGGGCTGGCGATGTTGGTCGGCTTGCCGTCGATCCGTATCTCGCCCGAGAGACCTTTGGTTACGCCGAACAGCGCCAGCAGCAGCTCGCGCTGTCCCTGCCCGTCGAGCCCGCCGAGTCCCACCACCTCGCCCGCGCGCACGCTGAACGAGATGTCCCTGAGCCGCTCGGCCCATCTCAGATCGCGCACCTCGAGGGCGGGCGGGCCCGCGTCGGACTCGGGCGCGGCGACGGTCGGGAAGGCGTGGCTGTATTCGCGCCCGATCATCAGCTCGACCACCTCGGCGAGCGTCTTGGTCCCCGCCTCGTAAGTGGCGACGTTGCGGCCGTTGCGGAACACCGTGCAGACATCGGCGATCTCGGCGATCTCCTGCATGCGATGCGAGATGTAGAGCAGCGCGAGCCCTTCCGCGCGCAGGCGCTTGAGCACGGCGAAGATCTTGGCGACGTCGGCCGCGGTCAGCGCCGAGGTGGCTTCGTCGAGGATCAGGATGCGCGGCTTGCGCGCCAGGGCCTTGGCTATCTCGACCATCTGCCGGCGCGACAGCGGGAGATCCTTTACCGGCGCCAGCGGGTGGATGTCCTCGCCGCCGGCGCGCGCGAGCGCCTCCTCGGCGAGGCGGCGCTGGGCGCGGTGGTCGATCATGCCGAACCGCCTGGGCGGGGAGTCGATGACGACATTGTCCGCGACCGAAAGGTCGGGGATCAACGAAAGCTCCTGGAATATGCAGGCGATGCCCGCCCGGATGGCGGCGGCGGGCTCGGCGAAGGCGACCTCGCGCCCCTCCAGCAGCATGCGTCCGCCATCGGGGGCGACGACGCCTGCCATGACCTTGATCAGGGTGGACTTGCCCGCGCCGTTCTCGCCCAGGATGGCATGCACCTGGCCGCCGCGGACCTCGAGGCCGGCTTGCTCGAGCGCGCGCACGCCGCCGTAGCGCTTGGAAATGCCCTCCATGCGCAGCAGCGGTTGCGCGAATTCCATGGATTGCGCCTCGACTCGACTTGGGCGCCGGGGAGAAATCCCCGGCGCCCGTCGCGTCGTATGTTACCCGATCGCTGGCCCGTTCACTGGTTGGTTTCGCTCTGGGCCATGATCTCCTTGGCGTCGAAATTGATGCCGCAGGTCGGGAACGAGTTGCCGACGAAGAAGTTGTCGGACTGCTCGGCGTAATAATTCACCCCGTCCTTGAAGTCCGGATCCTCGACGACGGCGAGGGGCAGCTTCACGGACTGCGGAATGACCTTGCCCTCGAGCGCGTCGATGGCGACCTTGATGGCGACCGCCACCTGGGCCGGGCCGGTGCCGGCCGACGAGCATTTCAGCCCTTCGCCGGCGAGCTTGCCGCAGAATTTGCGGAAGCCGTTCTCGGTCTCGCCGCCGAACGGAACCATCGGGTGCTTGGCGTCGAGCATGGCCTGGACCACGCCGGTGTCGCCGCCTTGGCAGGTGATGCCGTCGAAATGCTTGTGCACGGCGATGGCGTCGGCGGTGGCCTTCTGCGCGGTCGGGTCGTCCCACTTGCCGACCACCTCGGTCACGTCCCATTTCTTGCCGGAGGCGTCCAGCGTCTCGTGGATGCCGTTGTGGCGGTCGGTGTCGACCGAGGTTCCGGCCACGCCACGCACCTCGAGGATCGAGCCGCCGTTCGGGATGTGGCCGATCAGCCACTTGGCCCACAGCACGCCGAGGCCTTTCTGGTCGACGTCGACGTCGATCGCGTCCTCGGTGTCGAGGATGTTGTCGAACGCGACCAGCACGACGCCGGCGTCCTTTGCGCGCTTGATCACCGGACCGAACGCCTTCGGGTTCTGGGCGTTGACCACGATCGCGTCGTAGCCCGAATCGATGAAGTTGTTGATCGCGGCGATCTGGGCGGCCACGTCCTCGCCGGTCGAGACCACCTTGAACTCCTTAAGCTTTGCCTTCACCTCGGGCTGCGCCGCATAGGCCTTCGCCGTCTTGATCATCTGGATGCGCCAGGTGTTGGCGATGAAGCCGTTGGCCAGCGCGATTCGGTATGGACCCGGCTTGGCGGTGTATTTCAGGAACTTCACCTTGTCGTTCCACGGCACGTAGCATTTCGGATCGCTGGACGGCCCGCTCACCGACTCCATGCCGGCCGAGGCGGCGCCGGCGCCGAAGACGGCCAGCCCGAAGGCGATCAATCCTGCCCTGAACAAACGATTGCGCATTGGTTGCTCCTCCCAGTGGCGCCGGTTCCCCCGATGGGACCCGATGCTTGCAAGCGACAATCCAGGCCAACGCGGCCCGGCCGTCGCGCGGACGGCTCGACTGTCGTTCCCACTTTCGTGCACCCGGAATTGCGGGCGCTGCCCCCCAAGGACGGCGGTTGTTGAGGCTCCGCTCGTCCCGTCGTCGCCGACGATTACGTGTTGCGTCGGTCGGAGACGAGCATCGCCGGGGCGGTCGCTTCGAGTCAAGACCAGCCACCCGCGCGGCCATGCGCGCGCCACGGCCGAAAAGCGTTGGCGGTGGCGGCTGGGCGGGGGTAGTTTGAGGCTTCGGCGAAGCTGGGGCTGGGGACCGGTCGATGGCGGAAGGTGCCGGACGCTTTCCCGAAGCGGTGTTCCTGCGCCGCGAGGACGGCACGGGCTACGGCTTCTTCTTCAAGAGCGAGGCCGACTTCAAGCGCGCGGTCGAGAGCTTCTCCAAGCCGATCCTGCGGTCGTTCCAGGGCAAGCCGATCCCCAACCAGCCCGATCCCGAGCAGCATCTGAGGACGGCGATCGCGACCTTCGTCAGCCAGGCCTTCGACCGCACCTTGCCGCGCGGCGTGGGTCCCGAGGGCGTCTCACGCGGGGTGGCCGCCTGCGTGAAGCTCAACTTCTCGGTGCAGGTGCCGCGGGTGGTGGTCGTCGAGCGCCGCCAGGGCAAGATCGCGGTCCGCCCGGGCCTCGAATTCGCACGTCACCCGGGCCATCCGCTGGCGGTGGTGGTCGATGCCGCGACGCATGGCGGCGAGGCGCAGTTCTTCGCCACGGCGGAGTCGTACCGCAAGGCGGCTGACGCACCGCCGGACGCGCGCAGCTTCCTGCCGCAGATCGTCTACCGGCTCTATTCCAGCACGCCTTCGGTGATGGCTGGCAAGCCGTTGCGCGACGAGGGCGGCAAGGCCTCGAAGGTCGAGTTCCGTGCGCTCAACTTCGGGGCCAAGGTAACCCCGGTCGAACGCGCGACGCGCAAGAAATAGGGAAAGTTGCTAGGCGAGAATGTCGACGAGCTGGCCGACGCCGGGCTGCGACGCGGCACGCGTCGGCGTGGTCGCAGCCCCGGTCAACGCCTCGATGATCTCCATCTCGGCCTGCGAGGACTGCTGAATCGCCTGCAGCGCGGCCAGCTGACTGGCCTGCAGAACCTGCGACGTGAGCGCCGAACCTACGGCCGATACTTCCATCGGGAAGCACTCCTACGACTGTTAGAGTATAGCGGATTTCCCGCCCGAAAGCCAGGGCGGCGGGGCGGGCCGTCCCGCCTTGACCGGGGACGCGCTTCGGCTAGCTTGGCCGCCCTTCGCATCGACCGGACCCGAGATGCCGTTTCTCGCCGTCATTCTGATCGCCATCCTGCAAGGCGTGACCGAACTGTTCCCGGTCAGCAGCCTCGGCCACGCAGTGATCCTGCCGGCGCTGCTAGGCCTGGCGATCGACCAGGACGCGCCCGCCTTCCTGCCCTTCCTCGTGGTGCTGCATCTGGGCACCGCGCTGGCGTTGGTGATCTATTTCTGGCGCGACTGGTCGGACATCGTCCGCGGTCTGATTGCGGCGCGCGCCCAAGGCCTGCGCCTGCTCGCCCTGGTGGTGGTGGCGACGCTGCCAGCGGTCGTTGTCGGCTTCGCGCTGGAGAAGCCGCTGCGGCACCTGTTCGCCACGCCCACGATCTCTGCCGCGTTCCTGATCGCCAACGGCGTGCTGCTGTTCGCCGGCGAGCGATTGCGCCGACGCGGCGGCGCCCCGGCCTTCGGCGCCGATCCGCTGGAGCGGCTGAGCTGGCGCGGCGCGCTGGTGATCGGAGCCTGGCAATGCCTCGCCTTCCTGCCCGGCATCTCGCGCTCGGGCGCCACTTTGGTCGGCGGACTGTTGGCCGGACTCAGCCATCGCGGCGCCGCACATTTCTCGTTCCTGATCGCGACTCCGGTGATTCTCGGCGCCGGACTGCTCGAAGTGCCCAAGCTGATGCGGCTGGGCGGCGGCACGGGACTTAGCGGCACGGTGCTGTTGGGCGGAGTGGTGGCGGGGATCACCGCCTTCGCCAGCACTGCCTTCCTGATGCGCTATTTCCGTCGCCGCGAATTCCAGGCGCTCGATCCCTTCGCCTGGTATTGCTGGGCGGCCGGAGCGGCGGCGCTGGCGATCCTGGCGCTACGCTGAGTGCGGCCGGCCCCGCAGGCGCTGGCGGCTCCCGGGAAAGGGGCGGCATGCCGAGCCGCGCGTTCGTTGCGCGACGACTCGAAGAAATTGCATTGAGTTCGCTCGAAAGAACATTGACCCGCGCCCCAATCCCGCCGCATTCTCCGCCTACTTTTCCGCGGGCGTTTCCTGCCCAAGACAATCAAGCCAGGGGTACTCCATCGATGAAGAGCATTCGCGCGGCCTTGCTGGCCTCGATTCTTGCTGTCGCCGTCGCCGGCGCCGCCGTCGCCCAGACCTCGTCGACCAACACGGGCGGCGCGAGCGGCGCATCCGCGTCGAGTAGCACCAACAAGCCGGTGCACAAGAAGATGAAGACGACGGCGAAGAAGAAGTCGACGAAGGCCAAGAAGGCGCCGGCCAAGAAGAAGACGGTCAAGAAGAAGGCGGCGAAGAAGAAGAAGGCGACGACGCCCGCCAAGCAGTCGTAAGGAACGCCGGGGCGGCGGCATCGTCGCCGCCCCCGCTCCGCGCCCGCCGGCTACGCTCAGTGGCCGGTCGGCTTCAACCAGTGCACCAGCAGGATCAGGCCGAGCAGGAGGACCGCTACGCCCTGCGTGGCGACGCGCAAGTTCATCAGCCGGTTACCGTGGCGCCGGTTGGTCTCGCCGCCGCGCACGAACACCGTGACACCGGTGAACAGGACCAGGACCACCGCGCCGAGCGCGATCACCAGCAAAATCCAGAGCACGTGCTCCATGCGCCATAGTGGCGGCGGACGCGTCGGCGCGCAATGGTGCCGCTCTCCGCGCCCGCGCCCGGAGGCGCGCAAACGCGCTTGACAGCGCGATGACATGCGATAGGGTCGATTGGTCCGCAGGCCTATTGCGCCGCGGACGCAACGCGCCGGCCCGAGGGGGAGTCGAGGTGCCGCACGTGACCGATGGGTTCGCCGCCCCGCCGCGGGGCGGCTGATGTATTTCCT
>JASHSH010000186.1 GCA_030040955.1 Rhodospirillales bacterium | reverse complement strand
CGCCTACGACCCCAAGGGCGGCGGGGTCGATCACGGCCCGCGCATCTTCGACCAGCCCACTTGCCACCATCGTCCCGAGGTGACGGGCGGCCTGGCCGAGGCCCGTGCCGCCGCGCTGCTGCGCGAGTTCTTCCGCGACCGGCGCTAGGCTGGACGTGCCGAAAATCGCCGCACTATAGTGCGCCAAGACGGAAGGCTCGGGACCCTGGCGCATGGACGATCTGCTCGCAGCGGCGCTCGATCCCGGTGTCGCGTCCGACCAGGCCGCGCTGCTCCGCCTGCTCGGCGAACGCGCGCGCGATCCGACCCTGGCCACCCGCGCGGTCCACCTCCTGGTCGAAAATCGAATCGTCGAGGCCTATTTCCTCGCGCAACTATTCCGCCGGGTCGGCGTGACCAGCGCGCCGCTCGCGCTCGCGCTTGCAGCCGGCGGTTTCCTGCTCGGCAACGAAGCCGACACCGAGGAAGGCACGCGGGCGCTCGCTCCGCTCGTCGATGCCATGCGCGCGACGATGCGGGACTGGTTCGCGCGCACGCTCGCCCAGCCGGTGGTCGCGCGGCTGATGATGGGCGATGCGTCGCTGACCCGGCCCGATCAGGCCCGCCGTGCCTTGCGGCTGGTCGAACTCTACAAGGCGGGGTTCGCCGAATTCCGCGCCATCTTCGACTGGACCGCTGCGCCGCCCGCGCCGACCCGCGACGCGCTTGTCGCGCAGGGGCGCAGCCGCGCCAACTTGCTCTCCTTCGAAGGACCGCCGTTGGGCGTCAAGCGCAAGCGCAAGGCGGTGGTCGCGTTCCGCCGCTTCGTCTTCCCGCAAGACCCGACCTCGCGGCAGCACGAGAGCGGCATGCGCGCCGCTGCGGCGCTGAAGGCTTACGGCTGGGAGACCACGCACTACCAAATGCATTTCGCGCCCGAGATCGACTATCGCGACATCGCCGCGCTGTGCGACAAGGAGAAGCCCGACATCCTGTTCCTCGACGATTTCCTGGTGGTCCTGCCGGCGAGCCATCGACTCCGCGTCGGACTGATCGCCGGGCTGCGCGCCCGTCTCCCCGAGCTCAAGATCGTCGCCGTCCATCTCGATCCGTGGGCGATCGAGGAGCGCATCCTGGTCGAAACGGCGGCCCCGGCCGACGCGGTATGGGCACCGATCTCTCCCTCGACCCCCGCCTGGGCGAATCGCTCGCTCGCCGGCAAGGTGATGCTGGTGCCGTTCCCGCACGGCCTCGAACCGGGTCGGCCGCGTAGCCCGCTCCCCGACAAGATGGTGTTCAGCGGCGGGATTTCCGCCCAGACCTGGCATCGCGCACTGTGGCTGGCCGGGATCGAGCGGGGCATGCCCTATAGCGCGCAAATCTCGACCGATGCCGAGGACGGGCTGTCCGTCTCCGAGAGCTACGCCGCCTACATGAAGCGAATCGAGGCCAGCGGCTGCGTGCTGAATTTCTCGATGCGCCCCGATCTCAGCCGCATCTACACCTGGCGGAGCTTCGAGGCGCCGCTGGCCGGCGCCCTGCTGGTGCAGGAGGAGGCGCCGGACATGGATCGTTACTTCGTCGCCGGCGAGCATTACCTGAGCTTCCGCACCGCGCCGGAGCTGCGCGCGCTCGCCCGCTTCATCGCCGAACGTCCCGACGAGGCCGAGCAGATCCGGCGCGACGGCAACGCCTTCGCCCGCTCCCGCTACAGCGACGAGAAGCTGATCTCGTATATCGACCGGGCGATCTTCTACCCGCCCTACTAGGCCCGCGCGCGGGTGTCCGCGCGGTCCCTCACGGCGGCCGCGGCGATCATTTGCGCCGCGATTTCCGGGCGGCGTGCGGTCGCTTCGGAAGTTTGGCGGGCTCGGAGCTCGGGGCCGGATTCGCCCCGCCGAGATAGGCCTCGGCGCGCGCCTTCAGCTCGAGATATCCGAGGTCGGGATCGCTCTTGTCGCCGAACCGCTCCTCGAACGCGGGCGCGCCCGCGAGCATCTGCCGGTCGTAATTGGCGAATTCGGCGGCGAAGTCGTGCAAGCCCGAGGTGATGCCCATATGCGCGGCCATGCGCTTCGCCTGCTCGACGCGGAGCGGCCGCGTCGCCGCGTATACGCTCTGCCAGAAGCCGAATTCGCGACCGCGCTGCGTGGCGCCCCGGCTGCCGGCGTAATTCACGCCCACCTTGATCAGGCCGCCGCCGCTGATCATCAGGTCGAGCTCCTGGTTCCAGATATCGTTGTACCAGAACGGGAATATCTCGGGCGACCAACGCCAGTCCGCCGCATCCAGCCAGGCGGTCGGCAGGATCGGCACCACGCACACCGGATCCTGCGGCGAGGACCACCAGGTGCAGCGCCGCGGCTGCTCGGCCGCCGCGCGCGCGACCATGTCGTCCCAGCCCGGCGTGATCGGTATCGTGCGATCGGTCAGCATGGTCACCGCGAAGGGCCGCAGCTCGCGCGCCGATTCCAGCGCGAGATTTGACGAACGGCCCTGCGACGATCGCGGTCGGCGGACTAGGTGGATGTGCGACTGAAGCCCATCCTCCGCTGCCAGCGACGCCACCGCGCTCGCGGTCTGGTCGTCGTCGTCGTCGCCCGCGATCACAAAGTCGATTTCGTGTCCGCCGCTGCGCAGGCGCGACGCGGTCATGACGACGGCGATCAGCGGCAAAGGTCGCTTGCGCGACACAATGCAGACCGCGATCTTCATCGCTGAGCCGCCGACCAGGTTCCGAATCCCTCAGCGCGCGTCCGCTTCGCGCGGCCTTCGTCGATCGCCGGCGATGCCTTCGGGGCCGTCAAATCTTCGCCTTCTCGATCGCGCTGGTGTCGAAATTGGGGATGTTCATCCCCTTGAACAGGTTCAGCGAGATATCGAAATACTGGTCGTAGTCGATGTTGACGATGGCGCCGGGACGGTCGATCAGGTCGCAGGGCAGCAGCGAAGCCAGCAGTTCCTTCGCCTCGTCTTCCTTAAACAGCCGGCGGAAGTAGGACAGGATTTCGATCGCGACGTCCTGGTAGTTGTACAGGTCGAGCAGCACGATGAGGCGCAGCACCGTGTCGCGATCCCAGAACTTCCTGGCCTTGGCGTCGGCCGCGATTTCCGCGATCGGATCGCGGAAGTAGAGAAGATCGCTGGTCAGCACCTGACCCCAGGTCGAATACAGATGTGGCGCCGCGTGGACGACGAACCTTCCGTCGGGACCGGAGGAGAAATTCAGGCGTCCCACCGGCAACGTGCTGCGCGGATAGCGCTGCACCACGACGTCGAACAGGCGCAGGCCGTGCTTGCGCAGGATGGTATCGATCGCGGCGAAGCCGTAGTTGGAACCCCGCTTGACGTCGGGCTCGAACCACACCTCGGTGAAGACGCCGAGGCATTTCTCGCTCTTCAGGAACTTGGCGGCGCCCGACAGGATGTCGGCCTCCGTGCCCTCGGCATCGAGCTTGAGGAAGTCGGCGTGGCCCAGCGAGTGCCGCTTGGACCACTCGTCCAGCGTGGTGCAAGCGAGCTTGATCTTGCCGGCGACCTTGTTGTTCCAGTAATTCGGAAATCGCCGCTTGTACGCGTCGTTTATCGGCCGGAACCCGTGGCACATCGGGCTCATCGTCAAATAGAAGTTCTTCTTGCCCACGCTGGCGCCTAGGGCGACTGGATATATGCGCAGATTCGGCTGTCCAGCGGTCAGGCGGGCGCACTCCGCTTCGTCCGGATCGAAGCCGACGAAGGTGGCGATCGGCCCGAGGCACGCCCATTCCGCGCGGACGCCGCCGCGCGCGCCGACATCGACCAGGACGAAATCCAGCTTGCTCTTCTGCGCGACGCGCGCGGAACGGGGGTTCAGATTCAGCGAGTGTATCGGCACGGCTTCACCTCGGACCGAAGCGCGGCTCTTGTCGAGCGGATGGGCGCTCGGCCGATCCCGGCTTCGCGCCCAAACTAGCAAGCCCTCAGCGATTGCGGAAGCAGGAACGCGGCGCCTAACCCGCGCGCTCGATGGCGGCGATGTCGGCGGCGGTCCACAGCCGCGTGTCCGCGGGCAACGGCGCGAAGCGGTGCGCGCGGGCCAGCGAGGAGCGGTACCATTCGCGGTAGTCCGGCACGGTGGCCACCTCGACGGCGTCCGGATCGCGCTCGATGCCGGCCTCCTGATAGGCCTCCATGTTGGCGAGATCGGGACGCGGAAGAGTGCCCTCGCGATAGTCCTTCCACATCTGGCCGTACAGCTTCTCGAGCTGGCGCACATGCGCCTTGGTGTCGAACAGCACGCAGTCGTCGCGCCGCTCGCGCAGCTTGGCCTTGAGCGCATCGAGCGCGGCGCGGTTGGTGCCCAAGGCGACCGCGCGCTCGACATACTCCGCGGCGTTCGCGCACACCAGCTCGGGCAGTCCCGCGGCGCGGACCAGGCTTCCGCACACGCGCGAGGCAAAGCCCCGGCCCGAAAAGGTCAGGATCGGCACGCCCATCCAAAGCGCATCCGAAGCCGTGACATGCGCCCCGTAGGGCGAGGTGTCGAGGAACAGATCCGCGAGCTGGCAGCGCGCCAGGTGCCGGTCCGGTCCGGTCCGTTCGGCGAACAGGATGCGCCCCGCCTCGATGCCGCGCGCCGCGGCGTAGTCGACCAGCCGCGCGTTCACGGCGTCGGGCCCGGCGAGCAGCCAGAGCACGCTCCCCGGCACGCGCTTCAGGATCGCGATCCAGCGCTCGAAGGTGAAGCGGGTGATCTTGTGGACGCTGTTGAAGCAGCAATAGACGATGCCCCGCTCCGGCAGGCCGGCCTCGCCGCGCGTGGGCACCGAAGCCGGCGCGATGCGTTTGCGGTCGTTCGGCTGATAGCAGGGCAGCCTGAGCACCTTCTCCGAGTAGTAGATCTCGTGGTCGGGCGGGATGATCCAGTCGTCGGCGAGGATGTAGTGATGATAGGGGCTGCCCATGCTGCCGGGAAAGCCGAGCCAGTTCACGATGATCGGGGCGGGACGCAGCGCGATCACGCGGGTGCGCGAATCGCGGGTATAGCCGTTGAGGTCGACCAGGATGTCGATTGCGTCGGCGGCGATGCGCCGGGCGGTGGCGCGGTCGTCGAGCGCGGTGATGTCGACCCAGTGATCGACCGCCGCCCGGATGCGCGCCTGGATCGGGTCGGTGCCCGGCTGGCCGCAATAATAGACGAAGATCTCGAACCGCTTGCGATCGTGCAGCTCGAACAGCTCGCCCATCAGGTGGCCGACCGCGTGCGCCCGCAAATCCGACGACATATAGCCGATGCGGCGGCGCCCGGCGCGCGCGGGAGTATGCGCCGGCGGGCAGGCCTCGCGGTCCGCGGCCGAGGGGTAGCCGACGAAATGCTTGTTGTAGGCCCAGCCGGCGGCGAGCTGGAAGATCGGATCGTCGGTATAGGCGGCGAGCGAAAGCGGCCCGATGCGCGCCATCAGGGTCTTGCGGTCGGGCCGTTCCCAGTTCGACAGCACCGGCCATTCGCACTGGGCGAGGCGCAGCGAGACGAAATGCTCGACCACCTCGCGCTGGAGCGGGTCGATGTCGAGGCTCTGTCGCAGCGCCGTCTCGGCGTTGGCGAGGAAGCGGTGAGTCTCCAGGATGCGCGCCATCTGCTTGAGCGCGGCCAGGCGATGCTCGACGGCGGCGCCGGTGACGCCTTCGTACCGCGTGGCGACCGCGCTCCAGCGCAGCAGCGCCTCCTGCACGGCGCCGCGCTTCTCGAGCAGGTTGCACAGATTGTTTTCGGCCGGATAGAAGTCGGGCTTTTGCGCGAGCGCCTGCTCGAGCGCGGCCTTGGCGCCGTCCAGATCGCCAATCTCCTGAAGCACCACCGAGTAGTTGAACAGGGCGGCGTAGCGCAGCGGGTGCTCGACGTTGACCCGGATCCACAACTTGTAGATTTGCGTGGCGAGATCGCGCTCGCCGGCCGCCGTCAGGTCGCCCGCGGCCTGGATCAACTCGGCGACGCTCAGATTGTCCTCGGTGAGCTTCCTCACCGCGGCCAGATAGTCCGCCGCCGACATGTCGCTAGCTCACGCCGCCCGGCGCAGGCTCCGCGCGCGATGCGCCGTAGGGTCCGGCGATCGCGGCGCGGCGTTCAACCCATTCCCGCCGGCCGCGACCATCAGACGAGGGCGTCCACCCAGGCGTTGGACTGCGTCGTGGTGAGGCTCGCGACCTGCGCCGAGGTGAACGAGTTGGCCTGCGTGGTGGTCAGCGCCGCCAGCTGGGTCGTCGTGATGCCGTCGATCTGCGTCGAGGTCAGGCTGGCGATCTGCAGCGTGGTCAGCCCGGCGATAGCCGTGGTCGAGATGGCGGACAGCTCCGTCGAGGTGAGGCCCGTGAGCTGGAGCGTGGTCAGCGCGCCGATCTGGGTCGAGGTCAGCACGCCCACCTGCGTGGTGGAGAGCGCCCCCACGCCGGCCGTGGTCAGGCCCTTGAGCTGGACCGAGGTCAGCGCCGCCAGGTCGGTGGTGCTGATCGCGGTCACCTGCGTGGTGGTCAGGCCGTTCACCTGAACCGAGGTCAGCCCGCCCGTCTGCGTGGTGGAGAGCGCGGCCAGGTCGGTGGTGGTCAGGCCGACGATCTGCCCGGTGCTCAGCGAGCCGATCTGCGTCGAGGTCAGCACGTCGCTCTGCGTCGAGGTCAACGCGCCCACGTCGGTCGAGCTCAGACCCTTCAGCTGCACCGTGGTCAGCGCCGCCAGGTCGGTGGTGGAGATCGCCACCAGCTGCGTCGTGGTCAGCCCGCTAACCTGAACCGAGGTCAGCCCGCCCGTCTGCGTCGAGGTCAATGCCGCCACGTTGGTCGTGGTCAGCGCGTTCAGCTGGACGGTGCTCAGACCCGCGATCTGCAGCGAGGTCAGCGCCCCGGTCTGCGTCGTGGTCAGCGCCGCCACCTGCGTCGTGGTCAGCCCGCTCAACTGCCCCGTGCTCAGCACGCCGATATCGGTCGAGCTGATCGCCACCACCTCGGTCGTGGTCAGCCCGCTGATCTGCGCCGAGCTCAGCCCCTTGACCTGCGCCGTGGTCAGCGCCGCGGTGTCCGTCGTGGTCAGCGCGTTCAGCTGCGTCGTGGTCAGGCTGGCGATCTGCGCCGTGGTCAACCCGCCGATCGCCGTCGAGGTGACCGCCGCCACCTGCGTGGTGGTCAACCCGCTCAGCTGCGCCGTGCTCAGCGAGCCCAGCTGCGTCGAGGTGATCACCCCGATCTGGGTCGAGGTCAACGCCCCAACTTCGGCCGAACTCAGGCCCTTCAGCTGCGCCGTGGTCAGCACCGCGACGTCGGTCGTGCTGATGGCTATGTCTTGCGTGGTGGAGAGCGAGCCGAGCTGGACCGAGGTCAACCCGGCGATCTGCGTGGTCGAGAGATCCGCGAGATCCGTGGTGGTCAGCCCTTGCAGCTGCGCCGTGCCGATCTGGCCGATCTGGACCGAGCTGAACGCGGCAATCTGGGTCGTGGTGATCGCGGCCACCTCGGTCGAGGTCAGGCCCGCGAGCTGCTGCGAGGTGAACGCCGCCAGGTCGGTGGTGCTCAGAACGGCGATCTGGGTGGTGGTGAGTTCGCCGATTTCGACCGAGGTCAGGCCGCCGATCTGGGTGGTGGTCAGGCCGGAGATGCCGGTGGTGGTGATGGCGTCGAGCTGCGTGCTGTTGAGCACTTCAAGCTGCCCGGCGGTGAAGACGAGCGGGGTGGAGAAGGCGACGATATCGGTGGAGGTGAGGCCGGGAATCTGCGCGGTGGTGAACGCCTGCACCTGCGTCGAGTCGAGCGCATTCACCGCCGTCGTGGTGAGCGCGCCGATCTGGCTCGTGGTCAGCGCCTGCACGTCCGACGTGGTCAGCGTCGCGATCTGCGTGGTGCCCCAAGCAGCGATCTGCTGGGTGGTGAGGAAGGAAATCGGGTTGGTCATGGCTTCACCTTAGCGTGGGAGCGCGCGATGACGGTCCCGGCCGCCGGCACGAAAAACGCGCCGCGGCCGAAACGATTCGGCGACGAACACACACGGATAAGGGGCAAAGCAAAGCGGGCCCACCTTGTAGGCCCACATAGCCAAAAGTACAGCACGAAGGCTGACCATCCGATATGCCCCTATTCTAGAGACACAAGGCAGCGTCCCGCGAGACACCACCCAACGATCAGGCATTCTCCTGACGGCCGGCACCGCCGACCTAGTGGCATACTATACTGCGAGCCCGGCACAAGGCAATAGCAATTTTGCGCGTGACCCGGCGCGGCCGGCGACGATCCCATCGACACCCGCTGTTCAGCGGCCGTCCCGTCCGCTATCGTGCGCCCGGATTCGAGCGGAGCGATGATCGTCGAACCCTGTTCCATCGAGGGTGTCCGGATCGTGACGCCGAAGCGGTTCGCCGACGCGCGGGGCCATTTCGCCGAGACCTACAGCAAGCGGGCGTTCGGCGAGGCCGGCATCGGCGACGAATTCGTCCAGGACAACCAGTCGCTCTCGCGCGCGCCCGGAACCCTGCGCGGCCTGCATTTCCAGATTCCGCCCTTCGCCCAAGCCAAACTGGTGCGCGCGCTGCGCGGGAGCGCCTACGATGTCGCGGTCGATTTGCGCGCGGGTTCGCCCAGCTTCGGGCGGCATGTCGCCTGCGTGCTGTCGTCCGAGACGGGCAACCAGATCTACATTCCCGTGGGCTTCGCGCACGGGTTTCTCACGCTGGAGCCCGACACCGAGATCTTCTACAAGGCTTCGCAGTTCTACTCGCCCGAACACGACAAGGGCATCGCCTGGGACGATCCCGACCTCGCCATCCCATGGCCACGCGCGCCCGCCGCGACCGCCCTGTCCGCCAAGGATCGCCATCTTCCCCGGCTCCGCGAGGTCGTCGCGCCCTTCGCCTACGCGGCGCCGCGATGAGGCTTCTGGTCACCGGCGGCGCGGGATTCATCGGCTCGGCGGTCTGCCGGCGGATGCTGGGCGATCCGAATATATCATTGATTTGCCTTGATAAAATGACCTATGCCGCGATTCCCGAGGCGGTCGCGGAATTCACCGCGGGCGGACGCGCGGTGGTCGAGAAGGTCGATGTGGCCGACCGCGCCGAGGTCGCGCGCGTCTTCCGCGCGCACCGGCCCGACGCGGTGATGCACCTGGCGGCGGAAACGCATGTCGACCGTTCGATCGACGG
>JASHSH010000185.1 GCA_030040955.1 Rhodospirillales bacterium | reverse complement strand
AAGGCGGCGCCCTCGTCGAGCCGCATCGGCGGCGCTTCGGCGACGGCGCGGCGGTCGCCTTCGTCCTTGGAATCGAGGATGCGCAGCGGATTGCGCTCCAGCCGCGCGCGGCTGTCGGCGGACAATTCTTCGACGCGCCTGGCGAGATAGGCGCGCAGGCCATCGCGGTAGGCGGCGCGGTCGGCGGGCGAGCCGAGCGAATTCAGCTCGAGCCGCACCTTGTCGGCGAGCCCCAGCTCGCCGAGGATATGCCAGGCGAGCGCGATCACCTCGACATCCGCCGCCGGACGATCGCTGCCCAGTATCTCGACGTCGATCTGGTGGAACTGACGCAAGCGTCCCTTCTGCGGGCGCTCGTGGCGAAACATCGGTCCGCGATAGAACAGCTTGATCGGACGCGGCAGCGACTGGCCCTCGTTGATGAAGGCGCGCGCAATGCCGGCGGTGGCCTCGGGCCGCAGCGTGAGCGATTCGCCCGAGCGGTCGGCGAATGTGTACATCTCCTTGGTCACCACGTCCGAGGTCTCGCCGAGAGTGCGCGCGAATATCTCGGTGAACTCGAAGACCGGGGTCACGATCTCGCCGAAGCCGTAGAGCCGGGCGATGCGGAACGCGGTCTCTTCGATGCGGCGGTGGCGGCGCGCCTCGTCGGGCCACAGGTCGCGGGTTCCGCGAACCGGTTGCAGGGTCGGCACGGGAATCGCTACTGCGCGGCCGCGGGCGCGGCGGAGTGGGCGGCCTTGGCGGCCTCGATCTCGGCCGCGCGTTTCTCGACCAGCTCGACGATGTGGTCGATCATCCGCGCCTCGTCGATCTTGTGGTCGGGCTTGCCGTGCACATACATCATGTGCTCGTGATTGCCGCCGCCGGTGAGACCGAGATCGGTCTCGCGCGCCTCGCCCGGACCGTTGACCACGCAGCCGATGATCGACAGCGATAAGGGCGTCGGAATGTGCGCGAGGCGCTTCTCCAGTATCTCCACCGTCTTGATCACGTCGTAGCCCTGCCGCGCGCAGGACGGGCACGAGACGATGCGCACGCCGCGGTGACGCAAATCCAGCGACTTCAGCATCTCGAAGCCCGCGCGCACCTCCTCGACCGGATCGGCGGAGAGCGAGACCCGGATCGTGTCGCCGATGCCGGCCCACAGCAGCGAGCCCATTCCGATGGCCGACTTCACCGTGCCGCTCATCAGTCCGCCCGCCTCGGTGATGCCGAGATGGAGGGGGTAGTCGCACACTTCCGCTAGCTCCTGATAGGCGGCGACGGCGAGGAACACGTCGGAGGCCTTCACGCTCACCTTGAATTCGTGGAAGTCGTTGTCCTCCAGGATGCGCGCGTGGTTGCGCGCGCTTTCCACCATCGCGGCCGGGCAGGGCTCGCCATAGCGCTCCAACAAGTCGCGCTCGAGGCTGCCGGCGTTCACGCCGATGCGCATCGAGCAGCCATGGTCCTTCGCCGCCTTGACGACCTCGCGCACCCGTTCGGCCGAGCCGATATTGCCGGGATTGATGCGCAGGCAGGCCGCGCCCGATTCGGCCGCCTCGATCGCGCGCTTATAGTGGAAATGGATGTCGGCCACGATCGGCACCCGCACCTGCGGCACGATTCGCTTGAGCGCGAGCGAGGATTCCTGGTCGGGGCAGGAGACGCGCACGATATCGGCGCCGGCCTCCTCGCAGCGGCGGATCTGCGCGACCGTGGCCGCGACGTCGGCGGTCGGCGTGTTGGTCATCGTCTGCACGGTGATCGGCGCGTCGCCGCCGACCGCCACCGGGCCGACATGGATCTGCCGGCTCTTGCGGCGATGGATGTCGCGATAGGGTCTCAGGCTCATCTTTCAGCGTCCGCTGCGCGGCGAGGCCGTGGTTATAGCCCAGATACCACCCGCGCGCCAACGCGGGGCCGGCCGCGTCGCTAGTCGTTGGTGCCGCCGACCACCGCCGCCGCCGGCGTGCCGAACCGGTCGGGGTCGAGGCGGACATCGTGGCGAACCATGCCGGTGCGCCCGAGCGGCGGCATCTGATTGCCGTCGAGCAGCAGCACCAGCGCGCCGGCATTGCCGGCGGTCAGCGTCAGGCCCGGGCGCGGCGGCACCGGATAGCTGTCGCCCTTGTGCAGCAGGCGCGAGGTGACGATGGCGCCGCTGCCGTCGCGTATCTCGATCCAGCAATCATCGATCGCGCGCAGCACCACGCGCGAGGGCTGCGAAGTCAGATCGGGCGCGGGCGGCGGACCGGACGAAGACGTGTCCGACTGCGCCGATTCCGCGGTGGACGCCACGGGTTGCGCGGGCGCGGGGGCCGGCGCCGCATCGGGGGCGGGAGACGGCGTCATGGGCTTCGCCGAACTCGCGGAAGCGATCTGGACCGCGGCCGGCATGGGAGCCGGCGCAGGCGCGGGAGCCGCGGCGATCGTGGCAGGCTTGGCGGCGGGGGTGGCCGTCGGCGCGGCGGTCGCGGTCGGCGACGGTGCGGGCGAAGGCGAAGACGGAGACGATGCCGGTGGCGCAGGCGCGGCCGCGGCCGGCGTCGGAGCGGTCTTGTCGGGTGTCGCCGCGGCGGCGCCGGATGGCGCGACCGTCGTCGGACTCGTGCTCGATACCGTGGGCGCGACCGTGTCCTCGCCGCCGGGCGCGTGCATCAGTGCCGCGAGGCGGTCGGGAAGAACCGAGACCGCCTCGGCGTCGGCGCTGTGCCGCCATTGGTAGAAATACCAGACCCCGTAGATGATCGCGGCGGCGATGATCGCGAGTCCGATCAGCACGGCGGCGGGAATGCCGCCCTCGGAGACGGGGGCGGGGAAGATCAGCTCGGTGCGGCTGCTGCCGCCCCCGCTTTCCTCCTTGTACCGCCGCAGAATTTCGGCCGAATCCAACCCGAGAAATTCGGCGTAGCTGCGCACGAATCCGTGCGCGTAGGCGGCGCCGGGAAGGTCCTGGTAGCGCCCCTCCTCGATCGCGCGCAAATAGGGTTGGCGGATGCGCAGCGCCCGCGCCACCCCGTCGAGATCGACCCCGCGCGATTCGCGGGTTTCGCGGAGCACGGCGCCGACGCCGGACCCCCGGGAGGGGGCCGCGATCTCCTCCTGCGGCTCGCCTGTCACGATGGACCGGTCCTCGGCCAGGGGTTCGCCTTCGTCGCCGCCGGACGGCAAGAATTCGCGCCTGCGGCTTCGCGCCTTTCTTAGCAAAGAAGCCATCGGCGGCGCAACCGGGCCAGGATTTTCAGGGGTTTCCTCGGACACGCGCCACCCCCTCAGATGGCGATTCCGTGATCGAGCGCGAAGCCGCGCAGCCGCTCCCGGATGGAATGATCGGGCAGGTCGAACAGGCCGGCCATGAAGGATTCGATCTCGGGCAATTTGGTCGAGCGCACCATCGCCTTCACCGGGCCGACCGACGAGGCCGACATCGACAGCGTGCGCACGCCAAGTCCGAGCAAGGCGAGCGCCTCGATCGGCCGGCCGGCCATCTCGCCGCACACCGAGACGGGAATGCCGGCCGCGCGGCAACGGCCGACGATCCAGCGCAGGAAGTTCAACATCGCTGGCGACAATACGTCGTATCGCTCTGAAATGCGAGGATTTCCGCGATCCACCGCGAACATGAACTGGGTCAGATCGTTGCTGCCGATCGAGATGAAATCGACCCGGCGAAGCAAGGCGTCGATCTGCCAGGCCAGCGCCGGCACCTCCAGCATGGTGCCGACCCGAACCCGCGAGGGCGGCGGCTCGTCGCGCGAACGGACGCGAGCCAGCTCCAGCTCGAGCAGCTTGCGCGCGCTCTCGAACTCCGCGACCTCGGCGACCATCGGGAACATGACGTGCAGCTCGCGGCCGGCGGCGGCGGCGATCAGCGCGCGCAGCTGGTGGCGGAGCACCGCCGGGCGGTCGAGCGTGATGCGGATCGAACGCCAGCCCATCGCCGGATTGTCCTCGTCGCCGCTCTCCCAATAGGGCAGCAGCTTGTCCGAGCCAACATCGAGAGTACGGAACATCACCGGTTTGCCGGCCGCCTGGTCGAGGATGCGGCGGTAGAGCTGGGTCTGCGCCGCGACGTCGGGCAGCTGGGGGCGCGCCATGAACGGCATCTCGGTGCGATAGAGGCCGATGCCGTCGGCCCCCGTCGCGGCGAGCTGCGGCAAATCGATCTGCAAGCCGGCATTGAGCATCAAGGCGATCTTCTCGCCCTCGCGCGTCTCCGCCGGCAAATCGCGCATCATGGCGAACACGGCCAGGCGCTCGGCGCGCGCGCGCAGGCTCGCGGCGAACATCTCGCGGATGTCCTCGGCCGGGCGCACGAACACCTGCGCGTTGTCGCCATCGACGATGAGCGGATCGCCGCCGTCGATCTTGGCGAGCGCGTCCTTGATCCGGCCGACCACGGGGATGTCGAGCGCGCGCGCCAAGATCGCCACATGCATGGTGGGCGAACCCTCCTCCATCACCAGCCCGCGCAGCCGGCGGCGGTCGTAGTCGAGCAGCTCCGTCGGTCCCATGCTGCGGCAGACCAGGACCGCGTTCTCGGGCAGCTCGGCGCGCGCGGGCCTGGCGCCCGCGTCGTCGCCGACCAGTTGATTGAGCAGCCGGTTGGCTAGATCCTCGAGATCGTGCAGGCGCTCGCGCAGGTACGGGTCGGTCACCTGGCTCATGCGCACGCGGGTGTCCTCGTGAACCTTCTGCACCGCCGCCTCGGCGGTGAGGCCGGAGCGGATCGCCTCGCCGATGCGCGCCACCCAGCCGGCGTCGTCGGCGAACATGCGGTAAGTCTCCAGCACGTCGCGGTGCTCGCCGCCGAAGGCGAGGTCCTGCGAATCGAGCAGGTCGTCGAGCGCGCGGCGCAGGCGGGCGAGACCCTCGCGCAGTCGGCCCATCTCGGCCTCGGCGTTCTCCGCCACCAGGCGCCGCACCACGATCCGCGGCTCGTGCAGCACGGCCTGGCCGATGCCGACGCCGGCATTGAGCCGCACGCCCTCGAGACGAAGCGGCAGCAGCGCGTTGCCGTCGACCGGGGCCAGCTCGTCCTGGCCGACCAGGTCGCCCGAGGCGACCAGCTCGGCCAGCACCATGGCCACGGTCTCCAGGGTCTCGACCTCTTCCTCGGTGTAGTTGCGCAGGCTCTTGTTCTGCACGACCAGGACGCCGATCACGCGCCCGCTGCGGATGATCGGCACGCCGACGAGCGAGCGGTAGACCTCCTCGCCGGTCTCCGGCCGATAGGCGAACAGCGGATGGGACTGAGCGTCGGCGAGCGCGAGCGGACGCGCGTGCGCGGCGATGTCGCCGACCAGGCCCTCGCCGACGCGCAGCCGGGTCTTATGGACGGCGGCCTGGAGCAGGCCCTCGGTGGCGAACAGTTCGAGCACCTCGCCCGCGCGCATCACGTAGCACGAGCAGACCTCCGCCACCATGTCCATGGCGATCAGCTTGACCACCTTGTCGAGGCGCTGCTCGGCCGTGCCGCCGCCGGCCATCACGTCGCGCAGCCGTCCGAGCAGGCGGCGCGAGCCGGAGGCCCCGCCCTTCGGCTTCATTACTGCGCGGCTTCGGCCAAGGTCCGCGCGGCCAACGCGGCCTCGGCCTGGGCGATCAGCTCGGCGATGATCTCGGCCGTGGTCTGCTCGCGCTCGACCATGCCGACGCTCTGGCCGGCCATCAGCGAGCCGTTGTCGACGTCGCCATCGATCACCGCGCGGCGCAGCGCGCCGGCCCAGAAATGCTCGATCTCGAGCTGGGCCGACTTCTGGTCGAGTTCGCCGGCGCGGAAGCGGGCGATCACCTCGTGCTGGAACTCGACGAAGCGGCGCGTGCCCTTGTTGGTCAGCGCGCGCACCGGGATCACGGGGAAGTTGGGGTCGACCTGGACCGAGGGCACCGCGTCGCGCGCATGCGCCCGGATGAACGCCTGCTTGAAGTTCGGATGCGCGACGCATTCGCGGGCGCAGACGAAACGGGTGCCGAGCTGGACCCCGGCGGCGCCCATCTCGAGAAAGGAGAGGATCGCCTCGCCGCGCCCGATGCCGCCGGCGACGAACACCGGCACCTCGCGGATCTGCGGCAGGATCTCCTGCGCGAGCACGCCGGTGGCGACCGGGCCGATATGTCCGCCGGCCTCGGTGCCCTCGATGACGATGGCGCCGACCCCGGCGCGGATCAGCTTGCGCGCGAACGGAACGGTCGGCGTAAAGCACATCACCTTGGCGCCATAGTCGCGCACCCGCGCGATCGCGCCCGCCGGCGGCAGGCCGCCGGCCAGCACCACATGTCCGACCTGGAGCCGCCCGCAGGTGTCGATCAGCGCGTCGAGCTGGGGATGCATGGTGATCAGGTTCACGCCGAACGGGCGCGCGGTCAGCGTCTGGGTCGCCTCGATCTCGGCCGCCAGCAACTCCGGCGACAGCGAGCCGCAGGCGATCACGCCGAATCCGCCGGCGTTCGACAGCGCGGCGACCAGATGGCGTTCCGAGATCCACGACATCGCCCCGCCCATGATGGCGTAGTCGGCGCCGAGGAACTCGCAACCCCTCCGCCACAGATGATCGAGCCGGGTGCCCTTCATTCGGCTCGGCCCTCCGCTCCGTTCAGTGGGCGTCCAGCCCGTAGGCGCTGTGCAGCGCGCGGACCGCCAACTCGGTGTACTCCTCGGCGACCAGGACGCTGACCTTGATCTCCGAGGTCGAGATCACCTGGATGTTGATGCCCTTCGCCGCCAGCGTGCGGAACATCTCGAGCGCGACGCCGGCATGGCTGCGCATGCCCACGCCGATGACCGAGACCTTGGCCACGTTGGCGTCCGGCAGCAGGCGCGCGAAGCCGAGCTCGGACTTGCGCCCGTTCAGCAGCGCCACCGCGCGGTCGAGATCGACCTTGGAGACGGTGAAGGTGATGTCGGTGTTGGCCCCGTCGGCGGAGACGTTCTGCACGATCATATCGACATTGACGCCGGCCTCGGCGAGCGGGCCGAACACGCCGGCCGCCACGCCCGGCCGATCGGGTACGCCGACCAGCGTGATCTTCGCCTCGTCGCGGGTATGGGCGATGCCGCTCACCAGTTCCTTTTCCACGATCTCGTCCTCGTCGCAAACCAAGGTGCCGGGCGCGTCGGCGAAGCTCGACAGGACCTGCACCCGGACCCGGTATTTCATCGCCATCTCGACCGAGCGGGTCTGCAGCACCTTGGCGCCCAGCGAGGCGAACTCGAGCATCT
>JASHSH010000184.1 GCA_030040955.1 Rhodospirillales bacterium | reverse complement strand
ATGCTCGCCGATCGCCTCGTCGACGCCGGCCTCGATGTGCCAGCGCAAGACCTGCTCAAGCGTCATCGGCATGGCGCAACGCTAGCACGGGCTTGCCGCCCGACATAGCGCTTCGGCACTATGGCGCCGGCGCGCGGGGAGAGGGATGGCCGGCCGCGACTCGTTGACGTTCGACGTGGTGATCGTGGGCGGCGGACCCGCGGGCCTGGCCGCCGCCATCCGGCTGCGTCAGCTCGCCCAGGCCCAGGGCCGCGAGCTCTCCGTCTGCCTGATCGAGAAGGGCTCCGAGATCGGCGCGCACATTCTCTCGGGCGCGGTGATCGAACCGCGCGCGCTCGCCGAGCTGATCCCGGATTGGCGCGAGAAGGGCGCGCCGCTCGCCGTGGCCGCGAACGACGACCGGTTTCTCTATCTCACGCGCAACCGCGCGTTCCGTCTACCCACGCCGCCGCCGATGCGCAACGAGGGCAACTACGTCGCCAGCCTCGGCCTGTTGGTCCGCTGGCTCGCCCGCCAGGCGGAGGAGCTTGGGGTCGAGCTGTTTCCGGGTTTCGCCGGCGCCGAAGTTCTGTACGACGAGACCGGCCGGGTGCGCGGCGTCGCCACCGGCGACATGGGCGTCGGGCGCGACGGCAAGCCGACAGCGAATTTCCAGCCGGGCGTCGATCTGCTGGCCCGCCAGACGATCATCGCCGAGGGCTGCCGCGGCTCGCTGGCCAAGACGCTGATGGCCCGCTTCGACCTGCGCCGCGATTGCGACCCGCAGACCTATGGGCTCGGCATCAAGGAGTTGTGGGAGATCGACCCGGCGCTGCACCGGCCCGGCCGGGTGATCCACAGCATCGGCTGGCCGTTGGACTGGCGCACCTATGGCGGTTCGTTCCTCTATCACGCGGCGGACAACAAGGTGTCGGTCGGGTTCGTCGTCGGACTCGATTACGAAAATCCATATCTCTCGCCCTTCGAGGAGTTCCAGCGATTCAAGACCCATCCGGCGATCCGTCCGACCTTCGCGGGCGGACGACGCATCGCCTATGGCGCGCGGGCAATCTCGGCCGGGGGGCCGCAATCGCTGCCCCGGCTCACCTTCCCGGGCGGACTGCTGATCGGCGACGCGGCGGGATTTCTCAACGCCCCCAAGATCAAGGGCACGCACACGGCGATGAAGTCGGGAATGCTGGCGGCGGAGGCGGTGTTCGCCGCGCTTGCCGGAGCAGAGTCCGGGCCGGTCGAGGCCGCTCACTATCCCGAACTCCTGCGCCGCTCCTGGCTGTGGGACGAGCTGCATCGCGCGCGCAACATCAAGCCGGCCTTCCACTGGGGCCTCTACGCGGCCATGGCCTATGGCGCGCTCGACGCCTATCTTCTGCGCGGCCGGGCGCCGTGGACGCTCGCCAACCGCGCCGACCATTTGCGGCTCAAACCGGCGGCCGACTGCCGGCCCATCGCCTATCCGAAGCCGGACGGGCTGGTGAGCTTCGACCGCCTCTCCTCGGTGTTCATCTCGGGCACCAATCACGAGGAGAATCAGCCCAGCCATCTGCACCTGCGCGACCCGGAGGTGGCGCTCGACGTCAATCTGGCATTGTACGACGCGCCGGAGCAGCGCTATTGTCCGGCGGGCGTCTACGAGATCGTGCGCGATCCGCGGGCGCGGTTGCAGATCAACTCCCCGAACTGCGTTCACTGCAAGACATGCGATATCAAGGATCCCACCCAGAATATCGATTGGGTGGTGCCGGAGGGTGGCGGTGGCCCCAATTATGCCGAAATGTAGCTCCGCCGCCCGTTCCGTATGCGGAAGCGACTCGATGAGCGCTCGCCGCCGGCGCGCATTCGGCTTCTGGATCGCGGCCTGCGCGGCGCTCTTGCTCGCCGCCTGCCAGCAGCCCGCGCCGCCCGGCCATCCCGCGCAACCGTCGGCGATGTCGAGCGTCGAGGGCGACGACGGCACAACCCACCATCCGGTCGGCGCGGCCGGGAATTTCCTCGCCGGCATGTTCGCCGGCGAGGAGCGCGATCTGGGCGCGGCGGCTTCGTTCCTCAAGTCCGCGCTGGCGCAGGATCCCGACAATGTCACGCTGATGCAGCGCACCTTCACCGCGCTCGCCGCCGACGGCCAGCTCGACGAGGCCCGCGCCATCGCCCAGCGCGAGCTGAAATTCGCCCCCGAGGAGACGCTGGCCGCCACGCTGCTGATCGAGCAGGACGCGAAGGCGGGACATTGGGCGGCGGTGGCGACGCGCGCCCAGGGCCTGCCGGCGCGCGGCATGAATACGCTGCTCACGCCCTTGGTCCTCGCCTGGGCGCGGATGGGCGAGGGGCATGCGGACCTCGCGCTGGGCGCGCTCGCGCCGCTCACCGCCAATCCGCGCGAGCAGCTGCTGCATGATTTCCACGCCGCGCTGATCTGCGATCTCGCGGATAGGCGCGAGCAGGCCGAGACGCTCTATCGCAACGCGCTGGCGCACGAGAACGGCCGCGTGCTCGCCACCGTCGAATCCGCGGCTGCGTTCTACCGGCGCATCGGCAAGCCCGAGGCGGCGGCCGAGGTGATCGCCAAATACCGCCAGGACCGCGACGATCCCACCTTCGTCGATCTCGAGGCCGCGACGCGCCCGGTGGGCTCGCCGCGCGCCGGCCTGGCCGAAGCGTTCTTCGAGATCGCCAGCACGCTGCGCCAGGGCGAGGCGCCGGACATGGCGTTGATCTTCGCCCGTCTCGCGCTCGACTTGCAGTCCGACTTCGCGCTCGATCAGCTGCTCGCAGCGGGCATCCTCGAGGATATGGGCCGCCTCGACGCCGCCGACCGCGTCCTCGCCGGGATCGACCCGGCCTCGCCGGTGGGCTGGACCGCGCAGCTGCGCCGGGCCAGCAATCTCGACCAACTCGACCGCTTCGACGATGCCGCGCATGCGCTGGAGACGCTGGCCGCCGCGCATCCCGACCGGCCGGAATCGCTGATCACGCTGGGCGACATCCTGCGCCGCCACCAGAAATGGACCGAGGCCGCCGCCGCGTACGACCGCGCCATCGCCAAGCTCGGCAAGCCGAGCAGCCGCGACTGGACCATCTACTACTCGCGCGGCATCGCGCTGCACGAATCCAACCAATGGCCGCGCGCCGAGTCCGACTTCCTCACCGCGCTGGACCTCCAGCCCGAGCAGCCCGACGTGCTCAACTATCTCGGCTACACCTGGATCGAGAAGGGCGAGAATTTCGAGCGCGCGCGGTCGATGATCGAGTCGGCGGCCAAGGCGCGGCCGACCGACGGCTTCATCGTCGACAGCTTGGGCTGGCTCTATTTCCGCTCCGGCCAGTACGACAAGGCCGTGGCCCAGCTCGAACACGCGGTCGAGCTGGTGCCCGACGACGCCACCATCACCGACCATCTCGGCAACGCGCTGTGGGCGGTCGGGCGCACCCAGGAGGCGCGCTACCAGTGGCGCCAGGCGCTCATCTTCAAGCCGGAGCCGGACCTCAAGGCCGAAATCGAGCGCAAGCTGCGCGACGGCTACACGGTTCCCGCGCCGCTGCGGTCGAGTTCCGAGACGCAGACGCAATGACGCGGCCCGCGGGCGAACCGGCCGCCTCGGTCGCGTTCGCCCCCGCTAAGATCAATCTCTACCTCCATGTCCTGGGTCGGCGCGCGGATGGTTTCCATCTGCTGGACAGCCTCGTGGTGTTCGCCGGGATCGGCGACGAGCTTGCCTGCTCGCTCGCCCCGACCTTTTGCCTCGAGGTTGACGGACCGGCGGCGAAGGACCTGCCGCCGGCCGATGAAAATCTGGTCAGCCGCGCCGCGCTTGGCTTGGCCGCGGCGATGGGGCGCGCGCCGGGAGCGCATGTCCGCCTGACCAAGCTTCTGCCGGTCGCTTCCGGCATCGGGGGCGGCTCGGCCGACGCCGCCGCCGCCTTGCGCGCGCTCGACCGGCTGTGGGGCCTCGATCTCGGCGAGCGGAAGCTGGCCGAGCTCGGTCTCGCGCTCGGCTCGGACCTGCCGGTGTGCCTGCGCGGCCGACCGACCGCGGTCTCCGGCATCGGCGAGCTTCCGGCCGACGTACCTCCGCTACCGCCGGCCTGGTTCGCCCTGATCAATCCGGGCGTTGCGGTGCCGACGCGGGAAGTGTTCGCGCGCCGGCGGGGACCTTTTTCCACGCCGGCCCCGTTCCACCGCGCACTGGCCGGCACGCACGAACTCGCCGCGCTCCTGCGCGAGCGGCGCAACGATCTCACCGCGCCCGCGTGTGAGATCGCGCCCGGCATCGGCGAAGTCCTCGCCGCGCTGGAAGCCGCGCCGGGCTGCCTGCTCGCGCGCATGTCGGGCAGCGGCGCGACCTGCTTCGGCCTGTTCGCCGCGCCCGGACCGGCCGAGGAAGCCGCCGCGACGATCGGCCGCGCGCAGCCTGGCTGGTGGTGCGTCGCCGCGCCGATGCTCGGCTGAGGCTTGCGCAACGCGCGCCCGCGCCGGGTTGCATCCGGACCGGGCGGTCGCCATGATGTCGCCGGCCATTCTACTGGGGCGTAGCCAAGCGGTAAGGCAGCGGGTTTTGGTCCCGCCATCCTAGGTTCGAATCCTAGCGCCCCAGCCACATCGACATTCTCGGTACGCGATGCAGCTCTTCGATCTCACCGGACGGGTCGCGCTGGTCACCGGCGGGAACGGCGGCATCGGGCTGGGCATGGGCAAGGGGCTGGCGCAGGCCGGCGCCACGGTGGTGATCGCCGCGCGCAACGCCGCCAAGGCGAAGACCGCGCTCGCCGAACTCGCCGCGCTCGGCTCGAAGGGCGGTTTCGTGCCGGTCGACGTGCGCAACGAATCCTCGATCCAGACGATGGTCGACCAGACCGCGAAGACCCACGGGCGGCTCGACATCCTGATCAACAATGCCGGCACCGCGATCCGCAAGCGGCCCGAGGAGTTCGCCCTCGCCGACTGGCACGAGGTGATCGACACCAACCTGACCAGCGTGTTCCTGTGCTCGCGCGCTGCGCATCCGCACATGGTCAAGGCGGGCGGCGGCAAGATCATCAATATCGGCTCGATCATGTCGCTGTTCGCGGCGCCGCACGCCACGCCCTATGCCGCGAGCAAGGGCGGCGTGGTGCAGCTGTCCAAGGTCCTCGCCACCGCCTGGGCGAAGGACAATATCCAGGTCAACGCGGTGCTGCCCGGCTGGGTGGAGACCGATCTCACCGCCGGCGCCAAGGCGCATATCCCGGGACTCAACGAGAACGTAATCCGCCGCACGCCGGCCGGCCGCTGGGCCACCCCCGCCGATCTCGCCGGCACCGCCGTGTTCCTCGCCGCGCCGGCCTCCGACTTCGTCACCGGAACCGCGGTGATCGTCGACGGCGGCTACGCCGCGTCGATCTGAAGGAACGCACCGAATGGCACAATCCGCCAGCGTCAATCGCCGCGTCCTGCTCGCCTCGCGTCCGAAGGGCGCGCCGACGGCGGCGAATTTCCGCACCGAGCAGTCCCCGGTGCCGCGCCCGGCTGAGGGCCAGATGCTGCTGCGCACGGTGTTCCTCTCGCTCGATCCCTATATGCGCGGGCGGATGTCGGACGCGCCCTCCTACGCCGCGCCGGTCACGGTCGGCGACGTGATGGAGGGCGGCACCGTCTGCCGCGTGGTCGAGTCGCGCCTGCCCAAATACAAGCAGGGCGATCTGGTGCTCGCCTATATCGGCTGGCAGGACTACGCGCTTTCCGACGGCAAGGGCGTCGCCAAGCTGCCGCCCGACATGGCGCGGCCATCCTATGCGCTCGGCGTGCTCGGCATGCCGGGATTCACCGCCTATATGGGACTGCTCGACATCGGCGAGCCGAAGGAAGGCGAGACGGTCGTGGTGGCGGCCGCCACCGGCGCGGTTGGTTCGGTGGTGGGGCAAATCGCCAAGATCAAGGGCTGCCGCGCGGTCGGCATCGCGGGCGGGGCCGACAAGTGCGAGTTCGCCGTGCGGGATCTGGGTTTCGACGCCTGCCTCGATCACAAGGGTGCCGATCTGCCCAAACGCCTGGCCGAAGCCTGCCCCAAAGGCATCGACGTATATTTCGAGAATGTCGGCGGCGCGGTGTTTGACGCGGTGCTGCCGCTGCTCAATCCGCGCGCCCGCGTGCCGGTCTGCGGGCTGATCTCGCAATACAATGCCGAGCGCCTGCCCGAGGGACCCAACCGGGTCCCGATTCTGATGGGCAACATGCTCCGCAAGCGCATCCGCATGCAGGGTTTCATCATCACGCTCGACTACGGCAACCGGCGCGACGAATTCCTGGCCGCGATGATGCCCTGGGTGCGCGACGGTCGTGTCCGCACCCGCGAGGATATGGTCGAAGGCCTTGAGAACGCACCCGGCGCGCTGATTGGCCTGCTCGAAGGACGCAATTTCGGCAAGCTCGTCGTGCGCGTGGGTCCCGACGCATGAGTTCCGCGGGCGTCCGCCGAAGGCAGCTGAAATAGCGATGCCGCCGGCCAATCCCCGCGTCGGTCTGTTCGTCACCTGTCTGGTGGACTTGTTCCGTCCCTCGGTCGGCTTCGCCGCCGTCGCCCTGCTCGAACGCGCGGGCTGCCGGGTCGAGGTGCCGCGCGCGCAGACCTGCTGCGGCCAGCCCGCCTACAATTCCGGCGACCGCGCCGACGCGCGCGCGATCGCGCGCCGCGCGATCGACGCGTTCGAGCAGTTCGACTATGTCGTCGCGCCGTCGGGCTCCTGCGCCGGCATGCTGCGAGAGCACTACCCCGCGCTGTTCGCCGACGACCCCGCGATGGCTCCGCGCGCGCAGCATCTCGCCAAGCGCAGTTATGAGCTGGTCTCGTTCCTGGTCGACGTGATGGGGATGCGCGCGGTCGACGCCGCCTATGCCGGCAAGGTCACCTATCACGATTCCTGTTCGGGCCTGCGCGAACTCGGCGTCAAGGATCAGCCGCGCTGCCTGTTGCGCACGGTGCGCGGTCTCGCGCTCGCCGAGCTTCCCGGCGCCGAGGTCTGCTGCGGCTTCGGCGGCACCTTCTGCATCAAATACCCCGACATCTCGGTCCGACTCGCCTCCGACAAGGCGGCCGACGTGACCGCGACCGGCGCCGACACGCTGCTCGCCGGCGACATGGGCTGCCTGCTGAACATGGCCGGGCGGCTCGCGCGCGAGGGAAGCCCGGTGCGCGTCCGCCACGTCGCCGAGGTGCTGGCGGGGGTGGCGGATGGCTCGGCGCCG
>JASHSH010000004.1 GCA_030040955.1 Rhodospirillales bacterium | reverse complement strand
GCTCGCCGCGCAGTTGGGCGGAAATGCGCCGCGCGGTGTCGCCATGGGCGAGCCAGGCAGCGGGAGCGGCCACGGCGAGCGCGGCCGCCAGCCACATTCCGGCTCGCAGCCAGGGCCGCGCGGCCGGCCACCAGCGCGGCGTGACGCGGCGACGCGGCGAGGCATTGCCGGGCGTGGTCGGCGCGCGGTCGTCATCGCGGATGGTCACGTCGCTCACGCGTCGCATCGCGCGTTCTCCACCATCCAGGCGCAGAGCTGCGGGAAGCCGATGCCGGCATGCACGGCGAGCTCCGGCACCAGCGAGACGTCGGTCATTCCCGGCTGCGTGTTCACCTCGAGCAGGTAGAAGCGGCCCGGCACCTTGGTGTCGTCGAAGCGCAGATCGGCGCGGGTGACGCCCCGGCAGCCGAGCGTCTGGTGGGCGAGGACGGCCAGCCGCAGCGCCTCGGCGTAGTCGTGCTTGGCGAGCGGGGCCGGCACCAGGTGGCGTGAGCCGCCGGGCGCGTATTTGGCGGTGTAGTCGTAGAAGCCGCGGTTCGAGGTGATCTCGGTCGCGCCGAGCGCGCGGTCGCCCATCACCGCGACCGTGATCTCGCGGCCCGGGATGAATCGCTCGGCCAGCACCTGGTCGCCGTAGGGCCAATCGTCGCCGGCCAGCGGATTGGCGTTGTCGCCCGCGCGCACGATATGCACGCCGACGCTCGAACCCTCGTTCAGCGGCTTGAGCACATAGGGCCGGGGCAGCACGTCGCCGGCGGCCGCCTCGGCGCGCCCGACCACGCGGCCCTCGGGCACCGGGATGCCGGCGTCGGCGAATAGGCGTTTGGCCGCCGGCTTGTCCATGGCGAGCGCCGAGGCCAGCATCCCCGAATGGGTGTAAGGGATACCCATGATGTCGAGCATGCCCTGGACTCGCCCGTCCTCGCCGAAACGGCCGTGCAGCGCGTTGAACACAATGTCGGGCCGGCTCGCCGAGATCGCACCGACCAGACGGGCCACGTCGCGCTCGACATCGATGGCGGAGGCCGCGTAGCCGGCCTGGCCGAGCGCTGCGACCACGGCCGCGCCGCTGCGCAAGCTGACCTCGCGCTCGGCCGAGAAGCCGCCCATCAGCACGGTCACGCGCTTGCTCATCGCGCGCCTCCGGCCGGAACACCGATGCGGCGGATTTCCCATTCCAGCGCGACGCCGGTCTTGTCGAGCACGCGCCGGCGCACCTCCTCACCCAGCTCCTCGATGTCGGCGGCGGCGGCGCCGCCCGTGTTGATCAGGAAATTCGCGTGCAGCTCGGAGACCTGCGCGGCCCCGCGGCGCAGGCCGCGGCAGCCGGCCTTCTCGATCAGCTCCCAGGCGCGCAGGCCGGGCGGATTGACGAAGGTCGAGCCCCCGGTGCGCGCGCTGGTCGGCTGGCTGGACTCGCGGCTGGCCTTGATTTCACCCAGGCGGCGCGCGATGGCGCATGCGTCGCCGGCATGGCCGCGCAGCCGCGCCGCGACCACGATCCAATCCTCGGGCAGCGCCGAGCGGCGATAGGAGAAGCCGAGCGCGGCGGCGTCGAGCGTGTGCGCGCCACCCTGTCCGTCTAGCGCCTCGGCCGCGACGATCCGGTCCTTGATCTCGGCGCCATACGCACCTGCGTTCATGCGCACCGCGCCGCCGATCGTGCCCGGAACGCCGATCAGGAATTCGAGTCCCGCGATGCCCGCGCCCGCCGCCGACTCCGCTACCGCCGGATCGAGCGCGGCGGCGCCGGCGCGGATCTCCAAGCCCTCGATGTCGATGTCGGCGAAGCTCCGACCGAGCCGCACCACCACCCCGGGCACGCCGCCGTCGCGCACGAGCAGGTTCGAGCCCACGCCGACCACGATCACCGGAATATCGGCGGGCCGGGCGGCGAGGAATTGGGCGAGATCGTCGCGGTCGGCCGGACGGAACAGCATCTCGGCCGCGCCGCCGGCCCGGAACCGGGTGAGCGGAGCGAGCGGCGCTTGCGCCTCCAGCGAGCCGCGCACGGCGGGCAGGCGATCGATCAGGCGGGCGGGGCGGGGGCTCATCGCGTTCACTCGCCCGCCTCCTGCGGCAGCGGCCGGCCGGCGGCCAGCGCCTCCATCCGCGCGGGCAGAGCGTTCGCCCAGGCGGTGATGCTGCCGGCACCCAGGCAGACCACGAGATCGCCCGGCCGGCCCAGATCGAGCACGAGCTTCGCCAGCGTCCCCGGATCGGGCAGCGGCACCACATGGCGGTGGCCGCGCGCGCGCAGCCCGTTGACCAGCGCGTCGCGGTCGATGCCGGGGATCGGCGTTTCGCCCGCCGGATAGACGTCGGCAACGATCACCATGTCGGCGTCGTTGAAGCAGGTGCAGAAGCCCTCGAACAGGCTGGCGAGCCGGGTGAAACGGTGCGGCTGCACCACCGCGATCACGCGCCCGCGCGTCACCGACCGCGCCGCGCGCAGCACGGCGGCGATCTCCACCGGATGGTGGCCGTAATCGTCGATCACCGCGATACCGGCCGCCGACCCTACGCGGGTGAAGCGCCGCTTCACCCCGGCGAAGCCGCGCAGCGCCTCGCGCATGGTCTGCACCGGGAAGCCGAGCCGGTGCCCGATGGCGAAGGCGGCCAGCGAATTCTGCACATTGTGGCTGCCGAACATCGGCAGGTGCAGGTCGGGCACCACGATCTCGGACGCCGGCTGGCCCGGCGCGCCGCGCTCGGCGATCACGATGTCATAGCGCGCGCCCTCGGGACCCAGCTCGACATCGTGGGCGCGGATGTCGGCCTGGGGATTGAGCCCGTAGGTCACGATCTGCCGGTCGGGCACGCGCGGGATCAGCGCCTGCACCTCCGGATGGTCGGTGCACAAGGCGGCGAAGCCGTAGAACGGGATGTTCTCGACGAAGGCGCGGAAGCCCTCGCGCAGGCGGTCGAAATCGCCCCAATATTCCATATGCTCGGGATCGATATTGGTGACCACCGCGATGGTGGCCGGGAGTTTGACGAAGGTTCCGTCCGATTCGTCGGCCTCGACCACCATCCATTCGCCCGCGCCGAGCCGCGCGTTGGTGCCGTAGGCATTGATCACCCCGCCGTTGATCACGGTCGGATCGAGGCCAGCGGCGTCGAGCATCGCCGCGATCATCGAGGTGGTGGTGGTCTTGCCGTGCGTGCCGGCGATGGCGATGGCGGATTTCAGCCGCATCAGCTCGGCCAGCATCTCGGCCCGGCGCACCACCGGGATCATGCGCGCGCGGGCCGCCACCAGTTCGGGATTGCCCGGCTTGACCGCCGAGGAGACGACGATCACCTGCGCGTCACCCAGATTTTCCGCCGCGTGGCCGATGCGCACTTCGATGCCGAGTGCGCGCAGGCGCTTTACGTTGGCGCTCTCGGCGATGTCTGAGCCCCGCACGACATAGCCGAGATTGCGCATCACCTCGGCGATGCCGCTCATGCCGATGCCGCCGATGCCGACGAAGTGGATCGGCCCGATGGGCAGCGCGAGACGCCTCATCGCACCCTCCCCGCCGGCTGGCTCGCCAGACCGCCGGCAACCTCGGCCAGGCGGATGGCGGCGTCGGGGCTGCCGGCGGCGCGCGCGCAGGCGGCGGCGCGCGCCAGGCTCTCCGGCAGATCGAGCAACGAGGCGAGCCGCGCGGCGAGCGCGTCGGGCGTGAACGCGGTCTGCGGGATCAGCCAGCCGGCGCCGGCCTCGTCGACGGCGCGGGCATTGGCGGTCTGATGGTCGTCGATCGCGTGCGGAAACGGGACCAGGATCGCCGGCCGGCCGACCGCGGTCAGCTCGGCCACAGTGGACGCACCGGCGCGCGCGATTACCAGATGGCAGACGGCGAGCCGGTCGGGCACGTCGTCGAAAAAAGGGGCGAGCTCGGCCGCGATCCGGGCCTCGGCATAGACGGCGCGCACACCCTCCAGGTCCTCGGGCCGGCATTGCTGGCTGACCGCGAGCCGGCCGCGCAGTGCGGCGCCCAGCCGCGCGAGCGCGGAGGGCACCACCTCGGAAAGCACGCGCGCACCCTGCGATCCGCCGAAGACGAGCAGGCGCACCGTCCCGCCCGGCTCGGGCGGAGCATAGGCACGCTCGCGCGCGGCAAGGATGGGGGCGCGCACCGGCATGCCAGTCTGCACCACGCGCGGCTGCCACGCCGCCTGGAGATGGGCCACCCGCGCGAAGGAAGTCGCGATGCGGCCCACCCGCGGCGCGAGCAATCGGTTGGCGCGGCCCAGCACCGCGTTCTGCTCGTGCAGCGCGGTCGGGATGCCGGCCGAGGTCGCGGCCAGCATCGCGGGCAGCGAGGCATAGCCGCCGAAGCCGACCACCGCGGCCGGACGCAGCCGGCCGAGCAGCGCGCGGGCCTGAAGAAATCCGACCGCCAGCTCGGCCATCGCGCGCAGCCGCGCCGCCAGCCGCCGCCCGGCGATGCCGCCGGCGCTGATCCGGTGCGTCGGCAGCCCGCCCAGCGTGCCGCCATAGCCCTGGCCGCGCCGGTCGGTGATCAGGGCAAGGGCGAAACCGCGGCGCAGCAGCTCGGCCGCCACCGCTTCGGCCGGGAAGACATGGCCTCCCGTGCCTCCGGTGGTGAGCAGGATCGGACCCGCCGCGGCTGCGGCTCGCGCGTTCACGCCGCCACCTCCTCGCCGTAGCGCTTGCGAGTCAGCGCCAGCACCATGCCCATGCCGAGTGCGAGCGCCAGCGTCGACGAACCGCCATAGGAGATGAACGGCAGCGTCATTCCCTTGGTCGGCATCAGGCGCAAGGTCGAGGCCATGTTGATCACGGCCTGGAGACCAAACTGCGAGAGCAACCCGGCGGTCGCCAGCACCGCGAACAGATTGCCCGAGCCGAAACTGCGGGCGAATCCGCGCAGCACGATGAAGGCGAACAGCCCGACCACGCCCAGGCACAGCAGCAGACCGAATTCCTCGCCCGCCACCGCCATGATGAAATCGGTATGCGCGTCGGGCAGCACCTCCTTCACCTGTCCCTCGCCCGGCCCGCGCCCGAACAGACCGCCCGAGTGGAAGGCCTGGAGCGCGGTCGCCACCTGGAATCCCTCGCCGGCGGATGGGTCGAGGAAGCGGTCGATGCGTGCCGCGACGTGCGCGAAGGCGAAATAGGCGCCGACCAGTCCGGCCAGTCCGACAACGATGAACAGCAGCACGGAGAACAGCGGCAGGCCGGCCAGGAAGAACTCGACGAACACCACCGCCGAAACCACCAGCGTCATGCCCACGTCGGGTTGGAGCAGCAGCAGTCCGGCGAGCAGCGCGAACAGGCCAAGCGCGATCCAGTTGCCCGGGAAGTCGAGCTTGAGCTGGCGCTCGGACAGCATCCAGGCGATCACCACGGCGAAGGTCGGCTTGGCGAACTCGGAGGGCTGGATCGACATACCGCCGATGCTCAGCCAGCGCGTCGCGCCCTTGATCTCCTCGCCGACCAGCAGGGTCGCTACCATCGCTAGGATGGCGAGCGCGAAGCCGACGCAGGACAGCCTGCGCACCCAGAGCGGAGGTAGCAGCGAGACCAGCAGGATCACCGCCAGCGCGGGCGGCAGAAAGACGAACTGGCGGCGGACGAAGTGAAACCGGTCGGCGCCGATGCGTTCGGCCACCGCCGGGCTCGCCGCCATGATCAGGATCGCGCCGACGGCGACGAGGACGAACAGCGCCGCGATGGTCCAGCGGTCCACCGTCCACCACCAGCGGCCGACCACGGAAGTGTCGGTGCGGCCGAGCGTCATCATGGCGTGGCCCCCGGCTTCGCCAGCGCGCGCACCAGATCGCGGAACGCATCGCCCCGCTGCTCGAAGCTCTTGAACTGGTCGAACGAGGCGCAGGCGGGCGAGAGCAGCACCACCGGCGCGGGCCTGCGCTCGGCGAGCGCGGCGGCGCGGGCGCGCTCGACCGCCACCGGCAGCGTGCCGCACTGCTCGCTGGCGACCTTGCCGGCGAGGGTGCGGCCGAAGGCCTGGGTCGCGTCGCCGATCAGGAAGGCGCGGCGGATGCGCGGGAACAGCGGCGCCAGCGAATCGATGCCGCCTTCCTTCGCCTGGCCGCCGGCGATCCA
>JASHSH010000183.1 GCA_030040955.1 Rhodospirillales bacterium | reverse complement strand
CCATTGCCGAGCGCGGCGTCGGGCTCCATGTCGCGCAGCCGGTCGAGATCGGTGCCGAGCTCGCGCGCCGCCGTGCGCATCTGCTCGGTCAGGCCGAGATTGTTGAGCGCGTCGAACAGCAGCCGGCCGATCAGGAATTCGAGCGAAAGGTAATAGACCCGCTTGCGGTTGTAGGCGTAGGTGGAGCGCGTCGATTCCATCCAGCGGTTGACGATGCGGTCGCGCGTCGTCATCGCGATGGCGACGAACCAGTCGCGGTCGCTGGCGGCGATCGGGTCCTTGCCGACCGCGTAGGTCAGCTTGTGCAGGATGGTCTCCTTGATCCCGGCGACGGTGTTGCGCCGGTCCACCCCGGCGGCCGCGCCGGCGGGACGGGCGGACTGCGCCTCGTCGGCCGGGCGGGGCGCGTCGAGCGACGCGCCGCCGGGCGCTTGCGGAGGGTTCATGGCGGCTCCCCTGCGATGCCGAAATCAGCTTGCGGGCCAAGCCGCCACCCGTCAAGCCGGAGCCGCGCGGATGCCCAAAAAACCGCCAGTTTCGCGCCCTTCCGGCGAGTCTGCTATGATTCCCGCAAATCTCGGGAGGAAACCTGCAAATGGCCATCGCCGCGCTGTCGGGCTGGACTCGGGAGCAGAGATACGTGGTTCTCGCCGCCTATCTCGGCTGGACCCTGGATGCGTTCGACTTTTTCCTGCTCGTCTTCGTCCTCAAGGACATTGCCCAAGAATTCGGCACCAACGTCGCGTCGGTGTCCTATGCCTTGTTCCTGACGCTGGCCGCGCGTCCCGTCGGCGCATTTCTGTTCGGCCGCGCCGCCGACCGCTGGGGCCGCCGTCCGGTGCTGATGGTCGACGTCCTCCTCTATTCGGGCATCGGCTTCGCCTGCGCCTTCTCGCCCAACCTGATGGTGCTGCTGGTGCTGCGCGCGATCTTCGGCGTGGCGATGGGCGGCGAATGGGGGGTGGGCTCGTCGCTCGCCATGGAGACGATTCCCTCGCGCGCGCGGGGCATCGTCTCGGGACTGCTCCAGGCCGGCTATCCCTCGGGCTATCTGATCGCCTCGCTCGCCTTCTGGTTCGTCTATCCGCTGATCGGCTGGCGCGGCATGCTGATGCTGGGCGCGGCGCCGGCGCTGCTGGTTTTCTACATCCGCAGCTTCGTGCCCGAATCCCCGGCCTGGGCCGAGCAAGCCGACGCGTACCGCGAGTCCGGCTTCGCCACGCTGGCCAAGCACTGGAAGCTCGCGATCTACGCGATCGTGCTGATGACCGCGTTCAACTTCTTCAGCCACGGTTCGCAGGACCTCTATCCCACCTTCCTGCGCGTCCAGCACAAGCTCGGCCCGGCCGAGGTCGGCACCATCGCGGTGATCTACAATATCGGCGCGATCGTGGGCGGCATCGTGTTCGGCGCGCTCAGCCAGCGCATCGGGCGGCGCCGCGCCATCGTGATCGCCGCGCTGATCGCGCTGCCGGTCTTGCCGCTGTGGGGTCTGGCCGCCGATCCGGTCTGGCTGGCGGTGGGCGCGTTCCTGATGCAGATCGCGGTGCAGGGCGCCTGGGGCGTGATCCCGGTCCATCTCAACGAGTTGAGTCCGGCGGCCGCGCGCGGCACCTTCCCCGGCACCGTCTATCAGCTCGGCAACCTGATCGCCTCGTACAACGCGACCATCCAGGCCGGCATGGCGGAAAGCCACGGCAACAACTACGCCCTGCCGATGATGCTGGTGGTGGGCATCGTCGCCGCCGCGATCGCGCTGCTGACCGGCTTCGGCGTCGAGGCGCAGGGGGTGGCGTTCCGCCGCGCCGAGGCGGAGGCGGGCGCGAGCGCGTCCGGGTGACGGCGGCGGCGGTCAAGCAGGAGTTCGACCGGGCGATCGAGCTGCACCGGGCGGGCAAGCTGGCCGAGGCGGCCCGGCTCTACCGGCGCATCCTCGCCGCCGATCCCGGCCACGCGGCGGCGATGCAGATGCTGGGCGTGGCGGCGACCCAGGCCGGCCAGTTTCCCCAGGCGGTGGCGCTGATCGAGGAGGCGCTCGCCAAAAGCGGCGCCGAGCCGGCGGGGCTGGTCAATCTCGGCAATGCGCTTCTCGGCGCGGGCCGCGCCAACGACGCCGAGGCGGCCTATGGGCGCGCGCTCGCACTCGCACCGGCGATGCCCGAGGCGCTGTTCGGCCAGGGCAACGTCCGCGCCCAGCAGGCGGGCCGCGAGGAGGAGGCGATCGAATCCTACCGCGCCGCGCTCGCCGCGCGCCCAGGCTTCGTCGAGGCGCTGGCCAACATGGCCGGACTGCTCGCGCGGACGGGCCGCGACGAGGATTCGATCGCCGCGTGGGATACCGCGATCGCGGCGCGGGCGGACGCGCCCGAGCTGCGCATCGGCAAGGCTCGCGTGCTGGCCGCGCTGGAGCGCATCGACGAGGCGGCGGCGGAATATCGCGGCGTGGCCGCGCTGCCCGGCGCGCCCGGCGAGGCGCTCTACGAGGCGGCGAACGGGCTGGCTGAGTTGGGCCGCCACCGGGACGCGGCCGATCTCTACCGCGAGGCGGCGCGGAGAAGGCCCGGCCTGTTTCCGGCGCTCAACAATCTCGGCAACATGCTGCGCGAGCTCGGCGAGCTGGCCGAGGCGGAAGCCGCTTATCGCCAGGCGCTCGCGGCCTCGCCCGACAACCCGCATCTGCTGTCGAATCTCGGCCTGGTCGAGAAGGACCAGGGCCGGCTCGCGGAAGCCGAGGCCGACTGCCGCCGTTCGCTGACGATCCGCCCGACCGCGGTGGGGCATAGCAATCTCGGACTCGTGCTTTCCGCCGCCGGGCGGATGGAGGCAGCACTGGATGCGTTCCGCGCCGCGCACGCGCTCGATCCCGATTCGGCCGACATCGCGTTCCACGAGGGTGTGGCACTGCTCCAGCTCGGGCGCTTCGCCGAGGGCTGGCGCAAATACGAATCGCGCTGGGAACGCTTGCGCTCGCAGGAGCGCCGCCGGGCCTACGCCCAGCCGCAATGGACGGGCGAGCCGGCGCCGGGGCGGACGATCCTGCTCTGGTCCGAGCAGGGCTTCGGCGACACGCTCCAGTTCGCGCGCTATGCGCCGCTGGTCGCCGCGCGGGGGGCGCGCGTGATGCTGGAATGCCAGCCGGCCCTGGCGCGGCTGATGGCTTGCGTGGCGGGCATCGCGCGCGTGGTGCCGCGCGGGCTGCCCTTGCCCGAATTCGATCTGCACTGCCCGCTGCTGAGCCTGCCGCTCGCCTTCGGCACCGCCATCGAGACCATTCCGGCCGAGACGCCCTATATCCGGCTGCCCGCGGCCGATGTGGCCGCGTGGGCGGCGCGGATGCCGCCCGGCAAGGAGCCGCGCATCGGACTCGTCTGGGCCGGCGATTCGCGGCGCCACGACATCGAATGTTTCCTCACCGACAGGCGGCGCAGCCTCGCG
>JASHSH010000182.1 GCA_030040955.1 Rhodospirillales bacterium | reverse complement strand
CTGGAACGAGAGCGTCGCCATCAGATGCGTGCTGTTCATCGGCCCGCCGCGGGTGATGACGTAGATCAGTTGGAAGTCGGTGAAGGTCATCAGCACCGAGAAGGTCATCACCACCGAGATGATCGGGGTCAGCATCGGCAACGTGATGTGGCGGAAGCGCTGCCAGGCCGTGGCCCCGTCGATGGTCGCCGCCTCGTAGAGCGAGGGCGAGATCGTCTGCAAGCCGGCGAGCAGGGTGATGGCGACGAAGGGAATGCCGCGCCAAATATTCGCCGCCACCACCGACCATCTCGCGCGCCACGGATCGCCGAGGAAGTCGATATAGCCGTGAATCAGCCCGAGCTTGATCAGCGCCCAGGACAGGATCGAGAACTGCGGATCGTAGATCCACCAGAAGGCGATGCCCGAAAGCACGGTCGGCACCACGAAGGGCAGCAGCACCACCGCGCGGATCAGCGCCTTGAACGGCAAATGCCGGTTGAGCAGCAGCGCGAGATAGAGGCCGAGCGCGAATTTCACGATGCTGGCCGCGATCGTGTAGAACAGCGTGTTGAACACGGCAAGCCAGAACACCTTGTCGTGGCCGAGCGAGACGAAATTGGCCAAGCCGACGAAATGGCCGGGCTCGCCGATGCGCCGGGTCGTCAGGCCGAGATACAGGCCGAGCGCGAGCGGGTAAGCGAGGAAGATCAGCAGCAGCGCCGCCGCCGGGAGCATGAACGCGGCGCCAAGAAAATTCCGGTCGTCGCCGAGCCGCGACCAGAGCGGGCGGGCGGGCACGCGCGGCGCCGCCGCGCGCGCGGCCGCCAGCTCGCCGACGACCGGAGGCACCGCGCGCGGCCTAGACTTCGTAGTAGCGCTTGGCGCGGTCGGCGGCGCGCTGCGCGGCCGCCTTCGGCGTCTGGTCGCCGGTGCAGGCCTCGGCGAACATGTCGACCACGATGAAGTCGCCCATCACCGCCGCCGAGGCATAGCCGAGCGAGCCGGCATAGCCGTTGTCCTGCGTGTATTTGAGCACGTCGCGGAACGGCGTCACCTTGGGATCGGCGGTCCACACCGGATTGTCGTTCCACGCCGGGAGCGGCGGCGCGATATAGCCGTTCGACGCCGTCTCCCAGCGGTCGACCTGCTCCTTTTCCCACATGAAGCGCAGATATTCCTTCACCGCGTTCGGATATTTCGAATAGGTGTAGGCGTAGGTGCTGAGCACGTTCTGCTGCTGGGTGGGACGGCCGATGGGACCGACCGGGTTCTCGGCATGGTCCATGTCGGCGGCGATCGCCTGAAGTTTCGGGTCGGGCGAGTTCTTGGCCACGGTGTAGATCGAGATGCCGTTGAAGGTGAGGCTGATCTGGTCGGCGAGGAACGCCTTGTTGTTGCTCGGATCGAGCCAGGACAGCACGCCCTCGATGAAGGTCGGGTAGATGCCCTTGGCGTATTCGAGCGCGGCGACGACCTCGGGCGAGTCGAGCACCACATTGTTGTTCTTGTCGACCACGCTCCCGCCATGACCCCACATCACCCACTGGGTCCAGCCGTTGGCGTCGCCGGTCGCATGGCCGAGCGCGAAGCCCGGCGGCTTGCCGACTCGGCGCAGCCCCTCGCACAGCTTGGCGAAGCCCGGCATGTCGGTGGGGAATGTGTCGAAGCCGGCCGCGCGCATCGAACTGACGCGATAGTTCATCGTCCCGGCCGAGGCGCCCTGGCCGATGGCGATCGCGCGGTCGCCCTTCATCATGTATTTGAGCGAGACCGGATACCAGCCGCCGTACTTGGCGCCGAGATACGTGGCGAGGTCGGTCATGTCGATCAGCTTGTCGGGGAATTTCCACGGGTCGTCGAGCGTTCCCATGATGATGTCGGGGCCGCTGCCGACATTCGCCGCCACCGCCGCCTTGGGCCGGATGTCGTCCCAGCTCTCGGCGTCGACGCGCACCTTCACCCCGGTCTGATCCGAGAACATCTTGGTATTCTGCACGAACATGTCGAACTCGGCCTGGATGAACTGCTTCCAGCGCAGCACCCGGATCGCGGCGTCGGGCTCGATCTTCAGCGGCGTCCACTCCGCCGCGCGCGCGGGTGCGCCGCGCAGCAGGGTCGTGCTGGCGGCCGCGGCCGCGCCCAACTGCAACGCGCTTCGCCTGGTGATCTCGCCCATGTCCTTCCTCCCTTAAGGCGCGCCCGCTCCGCGCGCCGTGTCTTGATTGCGACGATCTAGACGATCGTCCTTCCCGTTCCCGCGTCGAACAGGCGCACGGAGCGATCGTGCGGCGCGATGCGCACCGTCTCGCCCACGCGCACCGGCGTCTGCTGGTCGAACATCGCGCAGATCTGCGCGCCCGCCGCCTCGCCGTACACGAAGGTGGCGGCGCCGGTCGGCTCGACCACGCCGATCCGCAGCGCGATGCCCCCGTCGCCGCGCACCGCGAAGGACTCGGGGCGCACGCCCCACACCACCGCTTGGCCGTCCTGCGAGCGCGCCTCGGCGTGGGCCGGCAGGCGCGTGCCGTCCGCGGCCTCGACCCAGGCCTGTCCGTTCGAGCGGCGCAGCCGGCCGGAGACGAAATTCATCGCCGGCGAGCCGATGAAGCCGGCAACGAATAGGTTGCTCGGCGCGTTGTACAGTTCGAGCGGCGCGCCGATCTGTTCGACGTTTCCGTCGCGCATGACCACGATGCGGTCCGCCATGGTCATCGCCTCGATCTGATCGTGGGTGACGTAGACCGAGGTAGTGCGCACGCGCTGGTGCAGCGCTTTGATCTCGATGCGCATCTGCACGCGCAGCTTGGCGTCGAGGTTCGACAGCGGCTCATCGAACAGGAACACCTGCGGCGCGCGCACGAT
>JASHSH010000181.1 GCA_030040955.1 Rhodospirillales bacterium | reverse complement strand
TTCGAATCAGCCTATCCGCGCGAGTTGTCGGGCGGCATGCGCCAGCGGGTGGGCTTCGCCCGCGCCCTTGTCGTCGACCCGGCGATCCTGCTGATGGACGAGCCATTCTCCGCGCTCGACGTGCTGACCGCGGAGACGCTGCGCACAGACTTGCTCGATCTCTGGCACGACAAGAAGATCGCCATCAAATCGATTCTGATGGTCACCCACAATATCGAGGAGGCGGTGCTGATGTGCGACCGCATCCTCATCTTCTCGTCCAATCCCGGCAAGGTGATCGGCGAGATCCAGGTCACGCTTCCCTATCCGCGCAACCGCTACGACAACGCCTTCCGCGCCATGGTCGACGACATCTACGGGCGGATGACGGCGAAGCCGCCGCCGGCCGCGACCGTGGAGGCGAAGGCCGGCGCCGCCTCGATCGCCGACGCGCTGCCCAAGGCCGGCACCAACCTGATGGCGGGCCTGATCGAGATGGTGGCCGGCGCGCCGTTCGGCGGACACGCCGACCTGCCGGTAATCGCCGGCCAGCTCCAGCTCGAGGCCGACGAGCTGTTCCCCATCGCCGAAGCGACCCAGCTCCTCGGCTTCGCCGAGCTGGCGGCCGGCGATATCCAGCTTACCGCGGCGGGCAAGGTGTTCGCCGACGCCGGCCTCCAGGATCGCAAGAAGCTGTTCCGCGAGCAGCTGCTGCAACGCGTGCCGCTGGCCAAGCATATCCGCCATGTACTCGACGAACGACCCGGCCACAGCGCGCCCTTGCTCCGCTTCGAGCCGGAGCTGGAGGACGTGCTGACCGAGGAGTTGGCGCAGCAGACGCTGCGCGTGGTGATCGCCTGGGGCCGCTACGCCGAACTCTTCGAGTACAATGACGAGGCCGAGATGTTCAGCCTCGAGAACCCGACCTCGTAGCTCGCTTTCCTCCACCCCGATGCGATGCTAGGGTCGCCGGCCGGCGCGCGCATACGCGCGACCGCGCGAATTGCGCACGGGGGGAAGCAATGCGTTCGGACCAGCTGGCGATTTGGGCGCTCGCGCAAGCGGCGGCGGGGCGGCGTCGAGCACGCTGACCGGGGCAAGCATCCGTGGGCTGGACCGAATGGTCGGACCGCGTCGCCGCGAGCAAGACCTACGATCTGGTCATGCGGCTGCCGGGATCGCTCTACTTCCTCGCGGTGGCCGGGCGCGAGGCGCTGGCGATCAGAGATGCCGTCGCCGCGCAAATGAACCTGGCCGACCCCACCTTCCTGCTTGCCATGGCGAGCCGCCTGGCGCTGGTCCTGTTCTTCGCCACCCAGATCGCGCTGTTCCTGATTCGCCGCCGGCCGACTTTGCGCGCGAGCGGGATGTGGCCGCGGGTCTCGGCGGTGATCGGAGCGACGCTGAGCATGGCGATGGTGCTGCTGCCGCGCGCGCCCCCCGCCACGGTCTGGAATTTGGCCTCGATCCTGCTGATCCTCGTCGGCAACTATCTCTCGCTGATCGTGGTCGCCAAGCTCGGCCGCTCGCTCAGCATCCTGCCGGAGGCGCGCCGCCTAGTGACCGACGGACCCTATCGCTGGGCGCGCCATCCGCTCTATCTCACCGAGGAGATCGCCATTATCGGCGTGTTCATCCAGTTCCGCAGCCTGCCGGCCGCGGCGATCGTGCTGGTCCATTTCGGCTTCCAGCTCGCGCGCATGCACAACGAGGAGGCGGTGTTGCGCCGCGCCTTCCCCGAATACGAGGAATATCGCCGGCGCACCGCGATGCTCATTCCGGGAGTGATCTGAGATGATGCGGGCGGCAATTCTGGGCGCGGTCGTGATCGTCGCCGTCGGGGTGGCGGCGCTGCTCCTGTTCGGCGGCGGGCATCCCTATTCGGTGGCCGAGATCGCCGTGGCGCCGGGGGTCAAGGTGCGCGTGGTCGACGGGCCCTGGCCGGGCGACGCCGAGTGCCGGACCAATCTGGGCGTGCTCGCCGCGCCGATCGCCAAGGGATGCGCGAGCTGCGCGGTTGCCACCGACTGCAAGTCCGCGATCGACGACGAGCTGGCCTCGGCGATGGCGTCGAAGCCGGTGGGCGCGCCCTATGTGCGGCTGGGCAGCCAGCGCGACGTGATCGACGGTCCGGGACCGGTCGCCGCCGATCTGTGCCGGCAGATCGCGGCGGACGCGCGGAACCAGGGCCAGCCGGCCGACTGCGTCCTGCCGAAGCCGTAGAGCCGATTCCACCTTCGTAGAATCGGCGACAAGCCCGCGCGGCGCTTGAGCGAGGCCAACGCGGACGCGTTGGCCGCCTCGCGCAAATCTAGAGTCTGGTCCACTTTGGTGGACCAGACTCTAGACGCGCCCGCTTCTACTGGAACAGCTTTAGCGCGTTGATCACCGTCTCGACGACGCCCCAGGCGAGCGGGATGCCGACGAGCCCCCAGGCGAGCACCAGCTTGATCGTATTGTCGCCGCCGGCTTGCGCGTTGCTCATCGCACCCTCCTTCACTCGGCCGCCGCGACGGCGTGGTCGTGCTTCATATGGTGCCGCTCATGCACGGCACGGATCGCCGCGTTGCACAGGAATCCGATCACCAGCAGCCCGGCCATGATGTACATGGTGACGTTGTAGGCCTGTGCCTTCGGCACGCCGCTGTCGATCTGGTACTGGCGGATATAGTTGACCAGCACCGGCCCGAACACCCCCGCCGCCGACCAGGCGGTGATCAGCCAGCCGTGGATGGCGCCGACATAGCGGGTGCCGAACATGTCCTTGAGATAGGCCGGCACGGTGGCGAAGCCGCCGCCATACATGCTGAACGTGATCAGGAAGCACAGCACGAACAGGGTCAGATTGCCGATATTGCCGGCGGTCGGCACCAGTGCATACAGAATCGTGCCGAGCGCGAAGAAGCAGTAGTAGGTGTTCTTCCGGCCGATCAGATCGGACATCGAGGCCCAGAAGAACCGCCCGAGCATGTTGAACAGGCTGATCAGGCCGACGAAGCCGGCGGCTGCAGCCGCGGTGACCCGGCCGGGAAACATCTCCTGGCTCATCGCCGAGGCCTGGCCGAGCACGCCGATGCCCGCCGTCACATTTAGGCACAGCACCCACCAGATCAGCCAGAATTGCGGGGTCTTCAGCGCCTGGTAGACATAGACGTGCTTGTCGGTAACCAGCTTCTTCGGCTGCGCCGGCGGCACGTAGCCGGCAGGTTTCCAGCCTTCGGCCGGGATACGCACGATGATCGAGCCGATCAGCATGAAGACCATGTAGATCAGTCCCATCGCGACGAAGGTCTCGGCCACGCCGACATGGGTGGGTGTGGAGAAGCGCGCCATCAGCCAGACCGAGAGCGGCGACGCGATGAAGGCCGCGCCGCCGAATCCCATGATCGCCATCCCGGTGGCCATGCCTGGCCGGTCGGGGAACCATTTGATCAGGGTGGAGACCGGCGAGATGTAGCCCAGGCCCAGCCCGATGCCGCCGATGAATCCGTAGCCCAGATAGATGATCCACAGCTGGTGCAGCGAGACACCGATCGCCGAGATCAGAAAGCCACCGCCGAAGCACAGAGCCGCGGTGAACATCGCGCGGCGCGGCCCGCCCTCCTCGACCCAGCGTCCCAAGACCGCGGCCGAAGTGCCCAGGATGAAAATGCCGATGGTGAATATCCAACCCAGCTCCGTGAGCTTCCAGTCATCGGGTGCGGCGGTGATCGCCATCAGCTTGCCCGGGTCCCAGGGCGCGCCGTTGGCCGCCGGATGGGTGATGCCGATTAGCTTGCTCAGCGGGATGTTGAACACGCTGAACGCATAGGCCTGGCCGATGCACAGATGGATGCAGAGCGCCGCGGGCGGCACCAGCCAGCGGCTGTAGCCCGGACGCGCGATCGTGTGCTTCTTGTCGAGAAACGAGAACAGGCTCATTGCTGTCGTCTCCTCCTTGCCGCGGCGTTGGCGGTCGGGCACCCCGTCCGTTGACCGGATCGGCGCGAAGATCGTCAAAGGCTAGTGCAATACACACAAATCGCCAAGACGGAGAATCGCAAATTTCCGGGCCTAGCCGTGGGTTGCGCCCCACCATTCCCCTTCTTCCGGTCGAATCCCGGGAATGCGATACTGCCATCGCGCATCGGAGAGACGCCCATGTACCTGCCCGCCCAGTTCCGCGAGGAGGATATTTCGGCCCTGCACGCGGCGATGCGGGCCGCCGGGCTGGTTACCCTGGCGGTGGCCGGCCCGGAGGGGCTGGACGCCGCGCACGTCCCCATGCTGCTCGACTCCGAGCCCGGGCCCTTCGGCACATTGCGGGGGCATGTCGCCCGCGCCAATCCGATCTGGAAGACGCCGGCCGAGGGCGCGCAGGCGCTGGCCATCTTCCTTGGCCCCGACGCCTATGTGACGCCCTCCTGGTACGAGACCAAGCGGCAGACCGGCAAGGTGGTGCCGACCTGGAATTATGTCGCCATCCATGCGCGCGGACGGGTGCGCTTCTTCGACGACGCCGACCGTCTGCTGGCCATCGTCACCGCGCTTACGGAACGCCAGGAGGGCGTCCGGCGCAATCCCTGGGCGGTGACCGACGCGCCGGCCGATTTCGTCGCCTCGATGCTGAAGGCGATCGTCGGCTTCGAGCTCGCCATCGCCAAGCTCGACGGCAAATGGAAGATGAGCCAGAACCGGCCCGCCGAGGACCGCGCCGGGGTGATCGCCGGGCTGCGCGCCGAGACCGCGCCGGTGGCGGCCGAAGTCGCGGATCTGGTCGCCCAGGCGGACGCCAAGCTGCGCCAGGGCTGAGAGCGCCCCAGGGTTGACCCGGGGATGCGGCACTTTATGGTAGCGGCGCGGCGAGGTGCCGGGGATTTCGGATGGACATACGCGGCAAGCGTCTGCTCGTGATCGGCGGCGCCGGGTTGATCGGCTCGCACGCGGTGGACCTGCTGACCCGCGAGGATGTCGGCGAGATCCTGGTCTACGACAATTTCGCGCGCGGCACCGCCGATAATCTAGCCGAGGCGCTGCGCGATCCGCGGGTGCGTGTGTTCGAGGCGGGCGGCGACATCTGCCAGTCCGACATTCTCGAATCCGCGATGAAGGGATGCGACGGCGTGTTCCACTTGGCCGCGCTTTGGCTGCTGCAATGCCATGAATATCCGCGTGCGGCATTCGACGTAAACATCCGCGGCACCTTCAACGTGCTCGAAGCCTGCGTGAAGTGCGGCGTGCGCCGGCTGGTCCATTCCTCCTCCGCCTCGGTCTATGGCGACGCGGTGTCCGAGCCGATGGGCGAGGACCACCCGTTCCACAACAAGAACTTCTACGGCGCGACAAAGATCGCCGGAGAGGCGATGGCCCGCGCCTTCCACCATCGCTACGGGCTTCCCGTCGTGGGACTGCGCTACATGAACGTGTACGGGCCGCGCCAGGATTATCGCGGCGCCTATATCGCGGTGATCATGAAAATGCTCGACGCGATAGACGCCGGCGAGGGTCCGACCATCCTCGGCGACGGCTCCGAGGCGTTCGATTTCGTCGCGGTCGAGGATTGCGGCCGCGCCAATCTCTGCGCGATGCGCGCGGACACGCTCGACCGCTTCTATAATGTCGGCACCGGCACGCGCACCACGCTCAAGGAGCTGGCCGAGCTGTTGCTCTCGCTCACCGGCAGCAACCAGCCGATCCGCTATGCGCCGCGCAGCCAGGCCACCCTGGTGCGCAACCGGATCGGCGATCCCCGCCTCGCCGCGCGCGAAATCGGGTTCACCGCGCAGGTGCCGCTCGACGAGGGGCTGCGCCGGCTGATCGCCTGGCGGGCGGGGCATATCCGGCAGGTGGCGGAGCGGCGGGCACGGGCCGCGCAATGACCCAGCGCCGCATCCAGATCGCCCAGCCCGCGCTCGGCGAGGAGGAATGGCTGGCGCTGCGCGCGCCCATCGAATCGGGCTGGCTGACCCAGGGACCGAAGGTGGCCGAGTTCGAGCGCGCCTTCGCCGCGCGGCACAAGGTGCGCCATGCGATCGCCTGCTCCAACTGCACGACCGCGCTGCACCTGGCGCTGGCGGGCCTCGGCATCGGCCCGGGCGACGAGGTGATCGTGCCCGCCTTCACCTGGATCGCCACGGCCAACGCCGCCGTCTATTGCGGCGCAAGGCCGGTCTTCGTCGATGTGACGCGCGAGACGTTCAACATCGACCCGAGGCTGATCGCGGCTAAACTCACCCCGCGCACACGCGCCATCGTCGCGGTCCATCTGTTCGGTCTGTGCGCGGATATCGACGAGATCGCCCGCGCCGCCCCGGGCGTGACAATCGTTGAGGACGCGGCCTGCGCGGCGGGCGCGGTCTATAAGGGCCGTTCGGCCGGGACGCTGGGGCGCGTCGCCGGATTCTCCTTCCATCCGCGCAAGTCGATCACCACCGGCGAGGGCGGAATGGTGACCACCGACGACGACGCCCTCGCCGAACGCGTGACGCGGGCGCGCAACCATGGCGCCAGCGTCTCCGAGGAGCAGCGCCACCGCGGGCCGCGGCCCTACATCCTCCCCGACTTCGACATGCTCGGCTACAACTACCGCATGACCGATTTGCAGGGCGCAGTCGGCGTCGTGCAGCTCGGCCGGCTCGACGGATTTATCGACGAGCGCGCGCGTTGGGCCGCCTGGTATCGCGAGCGGCTCGCCGACCTGCCCTGGCTGCGCACGCCGGCCGAGCCCGCCGGCGGTCGCCACGCCTGGCAGGCCTTCACCTGCTATGTTGACGAATCCCGCGCCTCCGTCTCGCGCAACGCGTTGATGGACGCGCTCGAGCGCCGCGGTATCGCCACCCGCCCCGGCACGCATGCCGTGCATATGCTCGGCTACTACCGCGACCTGTTCGGGCTGAAACCCGAGGATTTCCCCGCCGCGCGCGACTGCGACCGCCGCTCGGTGAGCATTCCGCTGCACAACCGTATGAGCGCCGAGGACTATGCCTATGTCGCCGACGCGCTGCATTCGGTGCGGTAGCGGCGCATGTGCGGCATCGCCGGGATATTGAGCTTCGACGGCGAGCCGGCCTCGCCCACCCTGCTTCGGCGCATGGCGGAGGTGCTGCGCCATCGCGGACCCGACAGCGAGGGCCTGTTCGCCGATGGCGGCTTGGGCTTCGCGCATCGCCGCCTGTCGATCGTCGATCTGTCGCCCGGCGGCCATCAGCCGATGACCACGCCGGACGGGCGCTTCACCATCAACTACAATGGCGAGCTCTACAATCACCGCGAACTGCGCCCGCTGCTGGAGGCGCGCGGGCACAAGTTCCACTCCGACTGCGACACCGAGGTCGCGCTGCACGCGCTCGCCGAATGGGGCGAGGCGGCGCTGCCGCGGTTCAACGGCATGTTCGCCTTCGCGCTCTGGGACAAGCGGGAGCGGCGGCTGCTGCTGGCGCGCGACCGTTACGGGATCAAGCCGCTCTACTACCGCCGCGATGCGCGCGGCATCGTGTTCGCCAGCGAAGTGAAGGCGATCCGGCTGCATCCCGCCTTCGCCCTCGCGGTCGACGAAGGAACGCTGCTCGAATATTTCACCTTCCAGAACGTGCTCACCGACCGCACCCTGTTCGCCGACGTGCATCTGCTGCCGGCGGGCTCGGTGCTCAGCGTGGACGCCGACGGATCGGCCCGGGCCGACGCCTACTGGGATTTCCGCTTCGCCGAGGACGGCAGCAACGCGGTCGACGCGGCGGAATATGTCGAGGAGACCGACCGGCTGCTGCGCCAGGCGGTCAAGCGTCAGTTGATGGCCGACGTGCCGGTGGGCGCCTATCTTTCGGGCGGCATGGATTCGGGCGCGATCACGGCGATCGCCGCCAAGGAAATCCCGCACCTGACCTCGGTTACGGTGGGGTTCGATCTTTCCTCGGCATCCGGCCTGGAGCTGGGCTTCGACGAGCGCGCCCGCGCCGAGCGCCTGTCCTACGCGTTCCAGACCGAACATTACGAATCGGTGCTCAAGGCGGGCGATCTCGAACGGGTGATGCCGAACCTGATCTGGCATCTCGAGGATTTGCGCGTCGGCCAGTGCTACCCGAACTACTACGCGGCCAAGCTCGCCAGCCGGTTCTGCAAGGTGGTGCTCGCCGGCACCGGCGGGGACGAACTGTTCGCCGGCTATCCCTGGCGCTACTACCGCGCGGTCAGCAACACCGATTTCGACGACTATGTCGAGAAATACTACAAGTTCTGGCAGCGGCTGGTGCCCAACAAGGTGATTCATCGGCTGTTCCAGCCGGCCATCTGGGAGCGGGTGAAGGACAAGCTGACCATCGACATATTCAAGGGCGTGCTGCGCCGCCACGCGCCCGAGGCGTTCACGCCCGAGACCTATGTCAACCAGTCGCTCTATTTCGAGTGCAAGGCGTTCCTGCACGGGCTCCTTCTCGTCGAGGACAAGCTTTCGATGGCGCACAGCCTGGAGAACCGCGTGCCCTTCCTCGACAACGATCTGGTCGATTTCGCCATGCGCGTTCCGGTGCGCGCCAAGCTGCGCGATCTCGGCGAGGTGATACGCATCAACGAAAACGAGGTGCGCGGCAAGAAGGACCTGTTCCTCGAACGCACCAACGACGGCAAGATCGTGCTGCGCGAGGCCCTCAAGCGCCACCTGCCGGCCGACTATGTCGACGGGGTCAAGCAGGGTTTCAGCGGGCCCGACGCCAGCTGGTTCCGCGGCGAGAGCATGGCCTATGTCAAGCGCCTGCTCCTCGACCCCAAGGCGCGGCTCTACGAGTTCCTGCGCTACGACA
>JASHSH010000180.1 GCA_030040955.1 Rhodospirillales bacterium | reverse complement strand
TCAATCATCTGCCGCGGGAACGGATTCCCGACACGCTGGCCGAACTGGCGCGGTTGACCGACGGGCCGTTCGTGACCTCGGTGCGCGCGGCCGGCAGCACGCCGACGATCTATGTCGCCTCCCTCGATCACGCGCGCAGCTTCCAACAGGATCATCGTCGCGACGAGTGCGACATCGAGCTCGCCAATGGGCGCCGCATGATCCTCCATTCGCATCTGTTCACGGCGAAGGAGCTGCATCGGCTGGCGGCGGTACATTTCGAGGTCGAGAGCCTGCGCGGGCTCGACCTGTTCCACAGCCGTTTCGCCTGCGATCCGCGCTGGAACCCGGCCAGTCTCGGCGGCATCGCGGCCGTGACCAGCGAGCTGGAGGAGCTGGAGGAGGTCTACGCCTCCGACGTACGATTCATCGACCGCGCGACGCACCTGCTCCTGGTCGGCCGGAGCCGCCGGACGTGAAGCCTTTGCCCGAGATGGTGCCCGCTCCCGCCCCCGGTCTGGACGCCGAAAGCAGGGCCAGCCTGCGCATGTTCGCGCTACAGCTGACCGTGCTGACCGTGGTCTCGCTCGGTCTGGGGGGCCGCGCGCCGTTCGAGACCTTGGTTTTCGTCACCGCGCTCGCCGGCCAATACAATTCCCTCGCCGCGCTGTTCCGCGGGCAGCGCTTCGGCCGCGGGCCGCTCGGCCAGTGGGACGTGGCGATGCTTCTGTTCGCGGTCTCGCTGCTGCTGCGCCTGTTCCGCTAAGGGCGACCAATACCAAGTCGGGACGCGCGCCTTCCCCGGCGGACAACCACGACCGTGAACAAACAGGGGAATGGCGGAGGGGGTGGGATTCGAACCCACGATACGCTTTTGGCGTATACACACTTTCCAGGCGTGCGCCTTCGACCGCTCGGCCACCCCTCCGCGGAGGCCGGCCCGGCCCCGGCGCGGAGCGGGAAAATAGCCGGGCGATCACGCCTTTGCAACGGCCGGCCGAGATTGCAGGTTGAAGAATTGCCGCCAATATGGCAAAAATGCTGGCTCTCGCCGTGTTTTGCCCAATTTTTGAGCGCGTCGACTCCATGGTGGCCGGAAGAATACTTGGCTGGGTACTGATCGCGGTGGCGCTTCTCCTCGCCTCCGGCGACGCGGTGTTGGCACTCGGCCCCGGCGACCATGCGGGCATCATGACCGGCGACATCTGGATGCTGCTGGCGGGACGCGCTGCGCTGCCCGGCCCGATGCCCGAGTCGATCGGCGCGATGCTGCTGAGCTGGCCGGCCTGGGCCGCGATCGGTCCGGCGGGGATCGCACTCGTCGCCATCTGCCGCCCGCGCCGGCGGCGCTTCCGCTTCCGCCGCCCGGCCTGATCTGAAACTGCCCCCACCCCTGCCCCTCCCCGCGTGCGGGGGAGGGGTTCTAGTTGTTTGCGTCCCTCCCTTATTCCTCGCCCATCTTGAGCGCGGCGAGGAAGGCGGATTGGGGGATGTCGACATGGCCGAACTGGCGCATGCGTTTCTTCCCCTCTTTCTGCTTCTCGAGCAGCTTCCGTTTTCGCGTGACGTCGCCGCCATAGCATTTGGCGAGCACGTCCTTGCGCAGCGCGCTCAGCGTCTCGCGCGCGACGATGCGCCCGCCGATGGCGGCCTGGATGGCGACCTGGAACATCTGGCGCGGGATCAGCTCCTTGAGCCGGGCGCAGATGGCGCGGCCGCGGGATTCGGCGCGGCTTCGGTGGCTGATGAAGCCGAGCGCGTCGACCGGCTCCTGATTGACCAGGATGGTGACCTTGACCAGATCGGCCTCGGCATAGCCGGCGATCTCGTAGTCGAAGCTCGCATAGCCGCGGCTGATCGATTTCAGCCGGTCGTGGAAGTCGAACACCACTTCGTTGAGCGGGAGGCGGTAGACCAGCATGGCGCGGCTGCCGGCATAGGTGAGATCGACCTGCGCGCCGCGCCGCTCGGTGCATAGCTGGAGCACGGGGCCGAGATATTCGTCGGGCACCAGGATGGTGGCCTTGATCCACGGCTCCTCGATGCGCGCGATGCGGGTGACATCGGGCATGTCGGCGGGATTGTGCAGCTCCAGCTCCTCGCCGTTGGTCAGCGAGACGCGATAGACCACCGAGGGCGCGGTGGCGATCAGATCGAGGTTGAACTCGCGCGCGAGCCGCTCCTGGACGATCTCCAGATGCAGCAGGCCGAGAAATCCGCAGCGGAAGCCGAAGCCGAGCGCGGCCGAGGTTTCCGGCTCGTAGACGAAACTCGAATCGTTCAGCCGCAGCTTGGCGAGCGATTCGCGGAGGTCCTCGAAGTCGGCGGCGTCGGTGGGGAACAGGCCGCAGAACACCACCGGCACCGACGGCTTGAAGCCGGGCAAGGGGTGCGCGGCCGGGCGGCGGTCGTCGGTGATGGTGTCGCCCACGCGGCAGTCGGCCACCGCCTTGATGCTCGCCTGCATGAAGCCGATCTCGCCCGGATAGAGCGCCTCGGCGGTCATCATCTTGGGCGTGAAATAGCCCACCCGATCGACCGTGTAGGTGGCCCCCGTCGCCATCATGCGGATGCGCTGGCCGGGCCGGAGCACGCCGTTGCGCAGGCGCAGCAGCGTGACCACGCCGAGATAGGGGTCGTACCAGGAATCGACGAGGAGCGCCTGGAGCGGCGCCTCGGCGTCGCCCTTCGGCGCGGGCAGGCGCGCGACCAGGGCCTCGAGCACCGAGTCGATGCC
>JASHSH010000179.1 GCA_030040955.1 Rhodospirillales bacterium | reverse complement strand
TCGTCGAGGTCGCGCTGGTGCGCGGCATGGCGGCGAATATCCACGAGCTGCTCGACGAGACCGCGCCGCTGGGCGATCCCGGCCGCGCCAACGCGGCCATCTTCTATGCCATCACCAGCGCGCAGAAGGGGCTGGCCGGGATCAGCTTCGGCAACTTCCTGATCAAGCGGGTGGTCGACGATCTCAGCCGCGAATTTCCCCGCCTCAAGACCTTCGCCACGCTCTCGCCGGTCCCCGGCTTCCGTTCCTGGCTCGCCGCGCGGCTGCGCGAGGGCGACCCGCTCACGCCGGCCGAGCGCCGGACGCTGGCATCCGCCGGCGCGGCCGACGGTCTCGCCCCCGCGCTCGCCCGTCCCTGGCAGACCGATCCCGGCCTCGCCGAGGCGCTGCGCGCGCCACTGATGCGCCTGTGTGCCCAGTATCTTCTGACCATGCGCGATCCGAGCCGCGAAAACGGGGGCGGCGCGCTCGATCCGGTCGCGCGTTTCCATCTCGCCAACGGCGCCCGGATGGAGCGGCTCAACTGGATGGGCGATCTTTCCGACAAGGGCATCGCCCAGTCGGCCGGCATGATGGTCAATTACGAGTACCGGTTGGACGATATCGACGAAAATCACGAGGCCTATTCTGGTCACGGTCGGATCGTCGCCTCGTCCGCCATCCGCGCGCTGACAAAGAGCTAGCGGGCATGCTATAGGCTCTCGGCCGTCGCTGGCTTCTCCGCGGGCGTGGTGGAACTGGTAGACACACTGGATTTAGAGTCCAGCGGCGTGAGCCATGGGGGTTCAAGTCCCTCCGCCCGCACCAGTCCCCGGCAATTCGTCCGCCGCGAGTTGCAATTGCGGCAATGCCCACCGATATTGATCACTCCAGGAACCAGGAAACGCCATGCAGGTCACCCAAACCAGCGCCGAGGGACTCAAGCATGAATTCAAGATCGTGGTCCCCGCCGGGCAGATCGCCGACAAGGTTCTGTCGCGGCTGAACGAGGTCGGGCGCACGGTCAACATCCCCGGCTTCCGACCCGGCAAGGTGCCGATTCCGCTGCTGCGCAAACGGTTCGGCTCCTCGGTGATGAGCGAGGTGGTCGAGGAGGCGGTGAACGACGGCGCCCGGCACGCGATCGACGAGCATAAGCTGCGCCCGGCGCTACGTCCGCAGGTCAACATCACCTCGACCGTGGGCGAGGACAAGGATTTGGAATTCACCGTCGCGGTCGAGGCGCTGCCCGAGGTCCAGGTGATGGACCTCGCCGCCATCGCCATCGAGCGGCCGACGACCCCGGTCGCCGAAGCCGAGGTGGAGGACGCGCTCAAGAATATCGCCGCGCAGCGCGACCAAAGCGAGGCGCTGCCCGCCGCGCACGCCGCCAAGGACGGCGAAATCGCGGTGATCGACTTCCTGGGCAAGATCGAGGGCCAGCCGTTCGACGGCGGCAAGGGCGAGGCGTTCCCGCTGCGCCTCGGTTCGGGCAGCTTCGTGCCCGGCTTCGAGCAGCAGCTGGTCGGCGCCAAGGCCGGCGAGGACCGCCTCGTGAAGATCACCTTCCCGGAAGATTTCGGCAGTCCGAACCTGGCCGGCAAGGACGCCGAGTTCGAGGTCAAGGTCAAGGAGGTGCGCCGGGTGGTGCCGACCGCGCTCGACGACGCGCTCGCCAAGATGCTCGGGCATGAGACGCTCGACTCGCTGCGCACCGCGGTGCGCGCGGAGATCGACAAGGGTCACGCCCAGGCCTCGCGCACGCATGCCAAGCGCCGCCTGCTCGACGCGCTCGCCGCCGGACATTCCTTCGATCTGCCGGCCGGCATGGTGGATCTCGAGTTCGAGGGCATCTGGAGCCAGGTCGAACGCGAGCGGCAGGCCGGGCGGCTCGATCCGGAGGATGCCGGCAAGAGCGAGGACGAGCTGAAGGCCGAATATCGCTCCATCGCGGAGCGGCGCGTGCGCCTCGGCCTGGTCATCGCCGAGATCGGCAAGCGCAACAACATCGCGGTGTCGCAACAGGATTTGAGCCGCGCCATGGCCAACGAGGCGCGCCGCTTCCCCGGCCAGGAGCATCTGGTGGTGCAGTACTTCCAGAAGAATCCGCAGGCGGTGGAGGGGCTGCGCGCGCCCATCTTCGAGGAGAAGGTGGTCGATTTCATCCTCGAGCTCGCCAAGGTGACCGACAAGGAAGTGCTGCTCGACGAGCTGCGCCGCGACCCCGACGCGCCTCCCGCCAAGGAGGCCGAGGCCGCGGGGGAGGAGGAGGGCGAAGCCGCGCCCAAAGCAAAGGCGAAGAAGAAGCCTGCCGCCAAGCCCGCGGCCAAGTCGGGCGCGAAGAAGAAGTCCGCCGGCGACTGACGCCGGGCGGAGTCAACCGCTTGCAAGGATCGGGACGATGAAAGACCGCGACCCCATCGACATCTACATGAACAATCTCGTGCCCATGGTGGTCGAGCAGACCAACCGGGGCGAGCGCGCGTTCGACATCTATTCGCGCCTGCTCAAGGAGCGCATCGTGTTCCTCACCGGGCAGGTGTTCGACGAGGTCGCCAGCCTGATCTGCGCCCAGTTCCTGTTCCTGGAATCGGAGAATCCGAACAAGGACATCTCCTTCTACATCAACTCGCCGGGCGGCGTGGTCAGCTCGGGCCTCGCCGTCTACGACACGATGCAATACATCCGCCCGCAGGTCTCCACCGTGTGCATCGGCCAGGCCGCCTCGATGGGCTCGCTGCTGCTCGCCGCCGGCGCCAAGGGCAAGCGCTTCGCGCTGCCCAACGCGCGCATCATGATCCACCAGCCCTCGGGCGGGGCGCAGGGCCAGGCCACGGACGTCGAGATCCACGCGAAGGAGATCCTGGCCACCCGGGCGCGGCTGAACGAAATCTATGTCCACCACACCGGCCAGCCGCTCGACGTGATCGAGCGGGCGCTGGAGCGCGACAAGTTCCTCTCCGCCGAGGACGCCAAGGAGTTCGGCATCATCGACGAGGTCGTCACCAACCGTCCACCGCTGGTCGACGCGGCCACCGCCCAGGCGGCGTGACGGCGCCGCGCGCGCGAAAAACGAAACGCGAAAGCGCGGTGCTACGAAGCAATACCTTCGCGAGAAACCCGCGCCCCGCCCGCGTTTTCCGCGTCTCGCGGCGCGGCGCGGCGGCGCGGTAGTACCTCGGTAACACTTTCTTGGGAATTGGCGATCCATCATCGAGAAGCGGCAGATTAGCCATTGTGTGGCTTGGCGGCCGCGGTCTAGGATGACCGGGGCGAGCCCGCTCCGGTCCTTGGAGTAGCGATGACCAAGTCCATCAGCGGCGATTCGAAGAATACCCTGTACTGCTCGTTCTGCGGAAAGAGCCAGCACGAGGTTCGCAAGCTGATCGCCGGCCCGACCGTGTTCATCTGCGATGAA
>JASHSH010000178.1 GCA_030040955.1 Rhodospirillales bacterium | reverse complement strand
CGGACGCGAAGGATCCCTACGCGATGTTCGTCCTCGCCCAGGTCTATCAGGCGACCGGCCGGCCCGAGCTCGCCACCAAGTATTACCAGGCGCTGGTGTCGATGAATCCGCAGCAGACGGTGGTGCAGGGCATCGGCGTCGCGGCCCAACGCAGGACCATCGCCGAAATCGCCAAGGCCCAGCTCGCCACCCTGCGCTCGGCCGCGCTGATGCCGCTCGCCGCGACTCCCACGCCCATGGTGCAGACCGACGATCTGGGCGAAGGGCCCGACGCGAACATCGCGCGCCGGTTCCGTACGCTGCGCCGCCTGCTCGATGAGGGGCTGGTCACCCAGGACGAATACAACCAGCGGCGCGGCGTCAACATGGGCGCGCTGACTCCCTATTCCGCGCCGCCGCCCTCCGCCGGCCTCGACCGGCCAGCACCCTCGGCGCCCGAGGTGGTCGACCGCATCCGCACCCTGGTCGCCGCCTACGAGGCGCACAGCATCGGATCGACCGAGCTTCAGGTCGAGCGCAACATCATCCTCGACAATCTGCTGCCGGCGAATCCGGACAAGCGCGCGGATTCGCCGCCGCCGCTCACCGGCCAGATGCAGGCCGCCGCCGCGGTGGGGCGCGTCGTCCGCTTCTTCGAGCAGGGCGTGCTCACCGCCGAGGAGGAGGCTCGCGCCAAGGACGAGGTGTTCAAGCTGGAGAGCGCCTACGAGGACCAGGCGGCGCGTGCCGCGCGCATGGCCTCGGGCGTGAACGCGGCCCCGGCCGCGATGGCGTCCGGCGCGGCCGGCCATGGCGCCAGGCTGTCGACCTACGAGAGCGAGGGCGAGGCGCAGCAGGGCTGGGCCGCGTTGCAGAAGCAGTTCCCCGACCAGCTCGGCTCGCTCCAGCCGCGCATCCGCAAGATCGCGCTTCGCCGTGGCGGCACGGTGTGGGCGGTCGATGTCGGCCCGCTCGCCGACCGCAAGGCAGTCGCCGCGTTGTGCGCCGCGCTGCGCAAACAGCATCAGGACTGCACGCCGGTCACCCTGAAATAGCCGGGCGGCGTTCGCCCGCCTGGCCTAAATTCCGATTCCCATGGAGACATAAGTGATCGATCCCGCTCCCGCGCTTGCCGCCATCGCGTTCGATGCCGAGGGCCTGGTGCCCGCCATCGCGCAGCAGCACGACAGCGGCGAAGTGCTGATGATGGCCTGGATGAACCGCGCCGCGATCGAGGAGACCCTGCGCACCGGCCAGGTCACCTACTATTCGCGCTCGCGCAAGCGGCTGTGGCGCAAGGGCGAGACCTCGGGCCAGACGCAGAAGCTGGTCCGATTTCTGGTGGATTGCGACGGCGACACGCTGCTGCTGCGGGTCGACCAGCTCGGCGTGGCGTGCCACACGGGCCACCGCGCCTGCTTCTTCCGCGCGCTCGACGACAAAGGGCTGGAGGAGATCGCGCCGGTGGAGATACCGCCCGAGCGGCTCTACGGCGGCTCGGCGGAGAGTTAGAGGAGACTAGCGCTCCGCGGGCGCGCCGCCGCGGCGCGAGGACCGTCCCGACCCGGCGCCCCCCGAGGGCGGCGAGGGGAAGCGCGGCGTGCCGCGCGCGGTCCACAGCGCCGAACGGTCCGCGCCGGTCAGCATCTGTTGCGGCAGGTCCGCCGCCATCGCGGTGAAAATGCGCGGGTCGTCGAGCGCGCGGGCCAGCGCAAGTGCGCCCTGGACGCGCACCGCGCCCTCGATCGCGCGGCGGCGCGCGATGTCGCGCGCGAGTCCCGCGTCGCAAAGGGTCTGCGTCAGCCCCTCGATCCAGCGCGCGAACAGCCGGCGGATCGCGGCGCCGAAGGTCTCGCGCTCCTCGGTGAGCGCGAGCAGCATGGGCAGGCAGGCGCGGTTGCCGGCGTCGTAGTGCCGGCCGATCGCGTCGAGCATGGCGAGCAGGCGCTGGCGTGGCGGCGTCACGCCTTCGAGCGGCGCGAACACCGCGCGCTCGAACCAGGCGCCGGCATGGTCGAGCACCGCCGCCGCCATCTCCTCCTTGCCGCCTGGGAAGTGGTGATAGAGGCTGGCGCGCCCGAGTCCGGTGAAGGCGGCGATGCGCGACATGCTCGCGCCTTCGTAGCCGTAGCGGCTGAAGGTCTCGTAGAGACGCCCGAGCAGTTCCTCGCGCGACAGCAGCGGCTTCGGCATCGACGCCCCCGGTCTTCTCCGGCGCTCGACCGGCCTCCTTCGCGGAGGTCTTCCGGTTCCCCATGCCGCGATGCGGCGCCGATCACCCGAACGATCGGTACAATAGCTACCATTCGCCCCGGGGCGGCGTCAATCCGAGCCGGCCGCGAGGCGCTCGAAGCCGCGGGCGAGATCGGCGATCAGATCGTCGGGATCTTCGAGGCCGGTATGGATGCGGATGGTGGGTCCGGCCGCGACCTTCGTCGCGCTGCGATGAACGCCGCCCGTGGTCGGTATGATCAGGCTCTCGAATCCGCCCCAGCTGTAGCCGAGCGAGAAATGCTCGAGCCCGTCGAGCATCGCCTCGACCGCCGCATTCGACCCCCGCTTCAGCTCGAAGCCGAACAGGCCGGGCGCGCCGGTGAAGTCGCGCTTCCAGATTTCGTGCCCGGGGTCGCCCGGCAGCGCCGGGTGCATCACCCGCGCGACCTCGGGCCGGCTTTGCACGAAGCGCGCGAGTTTGAGTCCGGATTCCTGGTGCTGGCGCAACCGCACGGCGAGCGTGCGTAACCCGCGCAGTCCGAGATAGACCTCCTCGGCGCCGGCGCACACGCCCGCCGCCGCGACGGAAGCCTTGATGCGCTGCCAAAGCGCCTGGTCCTTGCAGGTGATGACGCCCAGCATCGCGTCGGAATGGCCGACGATGAATTTCGTCGCCGCCTGGATCGAGACATCGACGCCCTTCTCGAAGGGACGGAAGAAGAGGGGGGTGGCCCAGGTATTGTCCATCGCCACCAGCGCGCCGCGCGCATGCGCCTGCTCGGCGATGGCCGGAATGTCCTGCACCTCGAAGGTGAGCGAGCCCGGCGATTCGACGAAGACGAGCCTGGTCTGCGGGCGGATCAGCTCGGCGATGCCGGCGCCGATCAGCGGATCGTAGAACGTGGTCTCGATGCCCCAGCGCGAGAGATGGTCGGCGCAGAAGCGGCGGGTGGGGAAATAGACCGAATCCGTCACCAGCAGGTGATCGCCCGCCTTGAGCAGGGCGGTGAGCGTGCCGGTGATCGCGGCCAGGCCGGAGGCGGTCGAGATCGAGCGGTGGCCGCCCTCCAGCTCGCACACCGCCTCCTCCAGCGCGAAGCTGGTCGGCGTGCCGAAGCGGCCGTAGCGCATGCCCTCGAAGGGCCGCTTCTCGGCCGCCTTCATCTCGCCGACCGTGTCGTAGGTCACCGTGGAGACGTGATAGACCGGCGGATTGACCGCGCCCTGATGCTTGTCCGGATGCAGCCCGGCATGGGCGACGCGGGTGTCGCGCTTCATGGCTTTCCCTTGGCTATCGGTGTGTCGTCGCGCCGCCCCCATTCCGCCCAGGAGCCGTCGTAGACCGCGACATCCTCGCGGCCCAGCACGAACGCGCCGAGCGCGAGCATGCAGGCGGTCACGCCCGAGCCGCAGGTGGCGACGAGCGGCCGGGCGAGGTCGATCCCGGCGGCGGCGAATTTCGCGGCGAGGCCGGGCGCGGGCAGCAGCGTCTTGTCGGCGGGATCGAGCAGCTCGGTCCAGGGCAGGCTGCGCGAGCCGGGGATATGTCCCGATTTCAGCCCCGGCCAGAGTTCCGGCTCGGTCCCCTCGAAGCGCCCGCGCGAACGGGCATCGATCACCTGCGCGGCGGCGCTCGTCAGGTTCGCGCGCATCCGCCCAAGATCGCGCACCAGCTCGGGGCGGGCGCGCGAGACGAAATGCCGCGACTTGGCCTCGGCCGGCCGGTCGCTCACGGCGCGTCCCTCGGCGGTCCATTTGCCGAACCCGCCATCGAGCACCGATACCGAATCGTGGCCGAAGACGCGGAACATCCACCAGACGCGCGCCGCCGCACCGCCGCCGGCCACGCGGTCGTAGGCGATCACGTGGTGCGCGTCCCCGATGCCCAGCCGCCGCGCCCAGCTCGAAAATCGCGTCGCGTCGGGCAACATATGCGGCAGCTCGGATTTCGGCGCGGCGATCACGTCGATATCGAAGAAGACCGCGCCGGGGATATGGGACGCGGCATATTCCCGCGCGGCGTCGCGTCCGGTCGAGGTATGGAAGTAGCTGGCATCGAGCAGGCGCACCGCCGGATCGGTCAAATGATCGGCGAGCCAGGCGGTGGAGACCAGCGCGGGCGTGGCGGCGGTCATGCCCGCTCATTCCATCCAGTCGGGAGTCGGCAGGCCGCGCTCGCGCAGGAAGGCGGGGTTGAACAGCTTGCTCTGATAGCGGTTGCCCCAGTCGGCGAGGATGGTCACCACCGTGTGGCCGGGACCGAGCTTGCGCGCTACCCGGATCGCGCCGGCGACGTTGATGCCGGTCGAGCCGCCCAGGCA
>JASHSH010000177.1 GCA_030040955.1 Rhodospirillales bacterium | reverse complement strand
GACCCGGCGCCGGCCACCGCCTTCTCGCATCTCGACGCGACCACGGTGCTCTCCCGCCAGATCGCCGAGCTGGGCATCTACCCGGCGGTCGATCCGCTCGATTCCACCTCGCGCATCCTCGACCCCAAGATCGTCGGCGAGGAGCATTACCGCGTGGCGCGCGACGTCCAGCGCATCTTGCAGACCTACAAGTCGCTTCAGGACATCATCGCCATTCTCGGCATGGACGAGCTGTCCGAGGAGGACCGCATCACGGTCGCCCGCGCCCGCAAGATCCAGCGCTTCCTGTCGCAGCCCTTCCACGTCGCCGAGGTCTTCACCGGCTCGCCCGGCAAGCTGGTCGCGCTCGAGGATTCGATCAAGGGCTTCAAGGGGATCGTCAACGGCGACTACGACCAGCTGCCCGAGTCGGCCTTCTACATGGTCGGCACCATCGAGGAGGCGCTGGAGAAGGCCCGCAAGATGGCCGCCGAGGCGGCCTGAGGCGGAGCGGGGGAATAGGCGATGGCCGAAACGCTGGCCTTCGAGCTGGTCTCGCCCGAGCGCCTGCTCGTCTCCGAGCCGGTCGAGATGGTGGTGGTGCCCGGCGCCGAGGGCGACTTCGCCGCCATGCCGCGCCACGCGCCGGTGCTCAGCGCGCTGCGGGCGGGCGTGATCGAGATCCATCGCGGCGGCCAGGCGAGCCGACGTATCTTCGTCGCCGGCGGTTTCGCCGAGGTCACGCCCGAACGCTGCACCGTGCTCGCCGAGGAGGCGGTGCCGCTGGCCGAACTCGACGCGGCCCAGGCCGCCGCCCGCATCCAGGCCGCCGAGCGCGAAATCGCTGAGGCGCAGGGCGACGACGCCAAGGCGCTGGCGCGCGAAAGGCTCGCCATCGCCGAGGCTTTGCGCGCGGCGTTGGGAGCGGCGCCACCCGCCGCTCACTGACCGACGACGATTTCCCTGCTCAGTGGGTGACGAGGTGGAGCGGGTGGTCGAGCACCGCCAGCGCCTCTTCGAGCGTATGCGCCTGCGCCAGACGGCGCGGGCCGGTCGCCACCTCGTAGCCGAGGCCGACGCGCTTGGTGATCGTGTAGAGCGGACGTTCGAAGGTGTGGCGGAACACCGAGAACACGGCGCGTCCGGGCTGCTGGTCGATCGCGTAATCGCGCCACACGCCTTCGGCGACCCGGCGGCTGTAGAGGGAGAGCAAGCGGCACAGCTCGGCGCGTTCGAAGCGCACCTGGGGAGCGGTGCCGCGGCGCTGCTCCCCGATCCTGACCACCTCGGTCATGGCGCGTCCTCCCAGGACGATTCTTGACCATTATATTTCAGCAAGGCGGCCCTGCCGTCCACACCGATTTCGGGCGCGATTGCGGGCGGATGGCTCGGCCGGCCGGGGAGGGGCGGGGGACTCCCTCGTATCCCGGCCGGCTGAGCCTGTCCGGTGGGCGGCGCCAGCTTCCCTGGGGATACGCTGGGGAAGCGTGAGAGCTGGCGGCGCTTGCGCCGGCGCATGGGGCCCGGTTGCGGGTCCCGAGCTGACCGCGGGGTTCGGCGTCGTCCGGGCCGCCCGGTGGGGGGTGTGGCGGCCGGCGGAATGACGCGGCGGAGGTCCCGCGATCTCCTCGATTAGCGAGGCTAGGGGCGCAGTATGGCAAGAATAGGGCGGCGAAAACGCCGCTATCCCAACCCGTTCTTGCCGATGGCGAGGAACTTCTCGCGCCGCCTGGCGCGCAGCACACCGCCGTCGCGCGGCAGCAGCTCGGCGAGATTGCGCTCGATATACTCGCCGAGCGAGTCGATCTGCGCGGTCGGATTGTGGTGCGCGCCGCCCAGCGGCTCGGGAACGATCTCGTCGATGGCCCCGAGCTTGTGCAGATCCTGCGCGGTCAGGCGCAGCGCCTCGGCCGCGTCCTTGGTCGAGTCCCCGTTGCGCCACAGGATCGACGCGCAGCCCTCGGGCGAGATCACCGAGTAGATCGAATGTTCGAGCATCAGCACGCAGTCGGCGGCGGCGATGGCGATGGCGCCGCCCGACCCGCCCTCGCCGATGATCGAGGCCAGGATCGGCACGCGCAGGTCGAGGCAGGCCTCGATGCTGCGCGCGATCGCCTCGGCCTGGCCGCGCGCCTCGGCGTCCACGCCGGGATAGGCGCCGGCCGTGTCGACCAGGGTGAGCACGGGAATGCCGAACCGGTCCGCCATCTCCATCAGTCGCCGCGCCTTGCGGTAGCCCTCGGGCCGCGCCATGCCGAAATTGTGCCGCACCCGCGAGTCGGTATCGTGGCCTTTCTCGTGTCCGATCACCATCACCGAGCGGCCTCGGAAGCGGCCCAGCCCGCCGATGATCGCCGGGTCGTCGCCGAAGGCGCGGTCGCCGGCGAGCGGAGTGAACTCGGCGATCAGGCGCGCGACATAGTCGCTGAAATGGGGCCGGTCGGGGTGGCGCGCGACCTGCGTCTTCTGCCAGGGCGTAAGCTTGGCGTAGGTGGCGCGCAGCAGCCGGTCGACCTTGGTCTGGAGGCGGTTGATCTCCTCGGCGATGTTGATCTGGTCGGAGTTGCTGAGATGGCGCAGCTCCTCGATCTTCGCCTCGAGTTCGGCGATCGGCTTCTCGAAATCCAGGAAATTCATCGCGCGGGGTTGTAGCACGCGCACCTGGGCGAAGGAAGCCGGCGACCGCCGGCACCCGCCTTACGGCGGCGCGTGCAGGCCGGCGGCGAGGGTGGGATAGTCGGGCTCGTTCTCCGGCGTCAGATAGCCGTGGCGGATGAGGAAGTCGATCAGCACGAGCGCCACGTTGAACTTGAAATCGTAGCTCCCGCGCACGCGCTCGGCGATCTCGTCGACTTCCATCAGCGCGAACTCGGAAATCTCGCCGTCGGTGTTGCGCGGAACGAAATCGGCCGGCACTTCGAGATCGTAGAGGAACATCGTGTCGGGCTTGAGTCCTCGCTCGTCCGCCATGCAGTAGCTGAGCGCGCCGACCGGCCGCGCGCGTCGGGCGAGCTCGGGCGGAACGCCCGCCTCCTCGCCAGCCTCCTTGACCAGATTGTCGAGCAGGCCGAGGCCCGCCGGCTGCCCCCCTGCCACCATATTGTCGAGCTTGCCCGGCTCCACCGCCTTGTCGAGCGCGCGCCGGCCGATCCACATGCGCAAGCCGGCGCCTTCGCGGACGAAGCCGTTCACATGCACGCCGAAGGCGCGCAGGCCAAACAGCGGCACGGCGCTGCGGTCGAGCACGAACAAGGGCTGGGTACCCCATTCGGTGAGCACCGGATAGTCCTCGCGCCGGTGCTTGGCCAGGACCCCGCCGGCGACCAGGCGCGCGACCACGCCGCGCATCGCTGCGGTCCGCGCGGCCGGCGTGCGCTCGCGCACCGCGAGATGGACCGCGCCGCCCTCCAGCGCGAAGGCATCGCGGAACTCGCCGAGGCGCGGAACGAAATCCTCCCGGATGCGCCCGACCTGGCGGCCGTCGACCACGAAGGCGCGGAAACGCGCCGGATCGAATGCATTGCAGCGCCGGATATGGTCGAGAAATCGGGTCGGTCGGGTAGACGACGCGTCAGGCGTGGCCGGCTTCCCCGGACAGCATGGAATAGTTGACGCCGATCTTGGCGATGGCGCGCTCCCATTTCTGGTCGATTTCGCCGCTGAACAGCAGCTCCTCGTCGGCGGTCACGTTGAGCCAGGCGTTGTCGCGAATCTCGCCGTCGAGCTGGCCGGCATCCCAGCCGGCATAACCGAGCGCGAGCAGGCTGTGACGCGGACCCGCCCCGTCGGCGATCGCCTTCAGCACGTCGACCGTGGCGGTCAACCCGACCCGCTCGTCGACCAGCAGCGTGGTCTCCTGCACATAGTCCGCCGAATGCAGCACGAAGCCGCGCGCGGCATCCACCGGACCGCCGAAATGCACGCGAATCTGGTCGCAGCGCGGCGTCGGCTTGATGTTGAGCTGCTCGAGCAGGTCGGGAAAGCTCAGCGCGTCGAACAGCCGGTTGACCACCAGCCCCATCGCGCCGTCCGAACTGTGCGCGCACATGTAGACGACGGTGCGCGCGAAGCGCGGATCCATCATCTGGGGCATCGCGATCAGCATTTGCCCCGTCAGGTAGCCGGACGAGCTGAGCGCCTGGGACATGTCCTAGCATGTTCCCGCCCGGTGCGCGCGGTCAAGCGGGAACGCCGCGACTCGATCAGCACACCGCGGCGATTTCGCCGCCGGTGAGCGCGACCAGGTCGGCGAAGCGCAGGCGGAACACCGCGTGCGGATGCCCCGCCGCCGCCCAGATCGGATCCAGCGCGGCGAGGTCGCGGTCGATCACCGTGCGCTTGGGCGGCACATCGTGGCCGATCGGAGCGACGCCGCCGATGGCGTAGCCCGTGCGCTCGCGCACGAAGGCGGCGTCCGCCTTGCCGATGCCCTCGCCGATCAGCGCGGCGAGCTTGGCCTCATTCACGCGATTGGCCCCGCTGGCAATCACCAGCACATGGGCGCCCGACGGTATTGCCTTGAATATCAATGATTTGGCGATTTGCGCGACCGAGCAGCCGATGGCCGAGGAGGCCTCCGCCGCGGTGCGCGTGGAGGCATCGAGCCGCACCACCTCGCAGGGGTGCCCGGCCTGACCGAGCAGGCGCTGCACGCGCGCCGGACCGTCCTGCTCCGCCACCCTTCGCCTCCCTGCGTTCGCCTCCCGCACTCTAGCCGCGCCGCGCGCGGGCGCAAACCGGTCGCGGCAATGCACGCGGAAATGCTATCATGCACCGCTCGCCGCGCCGCCCGCCCGATCCACCCGACCGCAACATGCGCTCGCCTCGATGATGGTCCCCCTCGCCGACCTCCGCTCGGCCGTGTTCGCGACTGCGACCGCGATCGTGCTGGCTCCGCTCGCCGCCGGTGCGCAGTCGGTCGACGGTGCGTCGGCCTGGGTCAGCAACCGGCAGGCCGAGGTGCGGCTCGTTTCGGCGGTGACCGGCACCGGCGGCGCGAGCCGCGTCCAGCTCGGCCTGGAATTCCGCCTGCAACCCGGCTGGAAGATCTATTGGCGCTCGCCGGGCGATGCCGGCTATCCACCGCGCATCGACTGGGCCGGCTCGGTCAACTTGGCCGACGCGATCATGTCCTGGCCGGCGCCGCACCGGTTCAGCGTCAGCGGCCTGGAGACGATGGGCTACGAGGACGAGGTGGTGCTGCCGATCGACGCGCGGCTCGCCGATCCGGGCAAGCCGCTCGGCCTGCGCGCGGCGCTGGACTATCTCACCTGTTCCGAGATCTGTATTCCGCGCCACGCCGACCTCGCGCTGTCCCTCGGCGCCGGTCCCGCCGATCCGAGTCCGCGGTTTCATCTCATCGGCCGCTATCTCGCCCAGGTGCCGGGCGACGGCTCCCGCGTCGGTATGAGCCTGCTCGGCGTGGCGGCGAGCGGAAGCGAGCTGCTCGAGGTGACGGTCGCCGCCGATCCGCCGCTCGCGCATCCCGATTTGTTTGTCGAGCGCGCCGACGGACTTTCCTTCGGGCGGCCCAGCCTGCGCCGCGAGGATGGCCGCGCGATCCTCACCCTGAAAGCCGAGCCGGGCACCGGCGAGGGAGCCATCGCCGGCGTGCCGCTGACCGTCACTCTGGTCGATGGCGAGCGGGCGATGGAGGCGACCCTGCGCCCGATCGAGGCCTCCGGCATCGACGCCGCCGGACTGGCCGCCATGATCGGCATCGCGCTGCTCGGCGGGCTGATCCTGAACCTGATGCCCTGCGTGCTGCCGGTGCTATCGCTGAAGCTTCTGTATCTGGTCGATCACGGCGGGGCGGAGCGGCGGCGCATCCGGCGCAACTTCCTCGCCACCGCCGCCGGCATCCTGGTCTCGTTCCTGGTGCTCGCCGCCGCCGCGATCGCCACCCGCGCCGCCGGGATGGCGGTGGGCTGGGGCATCCAGTTCCAGCAGCCCCTGTTCCTCGCCGCGATGGTGGTGACGACCACGGTCTTCGCGGCCAATCTGTTCGGCTTCTTCGAATTCGCGTTGCCCGCCTCCGTGGCTGGCGCGGTCGCGGGACGGGGAGACGGCCGGACCCTCGGCGCTCAATTTCTCCAAGGTGTGTTCGCGACCTTGCTGGCTACTCCCTGCTCGGCGCCTTTCCTCGGCACCGCGATCGGCTTCGCTCTCGCCCGCGGCAGCGCCGAGATCGTGGCGATCTTCGCGGCGCTCGGCGTCGGCATGGGCCTGCCCTATCTGGCGATCGCCGTCTGGCCGCGCCTGGTCGCGCATCTGCCGCATCCGGGCCGCTGGATGCTATGGCTGCGCGCGGCGCTGGGTATGGCGCTGATCGGCACCGCGATCTGGCTGCTCGGCGTGCTGGCGGCCGAGGCGGGCGCGCGGGCCGCCTGGACCATTGCCGCGCTGATGGCGGCGGCCCTCCTGGTGCTCGCGCTGCGCGAGCGGCTGGCGGCGCGGCTGCGGCTCGTCGCGGTGGTTCTGCTCGCGCTCGGGGCGGGTCTGGCCGCCGGGCTGGGCACGCTCGCGCCGGGAACGAACGGGATGGCGGCGGCAGCCGGGTCGGGAGAGGCGGAACCCTGGCGCCCGTTCGACCGCGCTGGCATCGCCGGCGAAGTGGCCGCGGGCAAGGTGGTGTTCGTCGATGTCACCGCCGACTGGTGCGTCACCTGCCTGGTCAACAAGCGCGCGGTGATCGACCGGCCCGACCTCGCTCGGCGCCTGACCGGGCCCAAGGTGGTGGCCATGCGCGCCGACTGGACGCGGCCCAGCGACGCGATCGCCGCCTATCTGGCGAGCTTCGGCCGCTACGGAATTCCGTTCAACGCGGTCTACGGGCCGGGTGCGCCGAACGGCATCGCGCTGCCCGAACTGCTCACCGGGGACGAGGTCGTGCGCGCATTGGACAAGGCCGCCGCGCCGGCCTCGTAAGGCCGCCCGCCTTCACCCCCCGCCGTTCATTCCCTTGCGCGCGAGCGCGTCCGCGCGCTCATTGCCCTCATGGCCCGCATGGCCGCGCACCCAGTGCCAGGTGACGCGGTGGGGCGCGGCCGCCGCCTCCAGCGCCCGCCAGAGATCGACATTCTTCACCGGCTTCTTGTCGGCGGTGCGCCAGCCGCGCGCCTTCCACGCGGCCAGCCACTCGCTGATCCCCTTCTGCACATACTGGCTGTCGGTATAGACGGCGACGCGGGCGGGCGGGCGGATCGCGTTCAGCCCCTCGATCACCGCGCGCAGCTCCATCCGATTGTTCGTCGTCGCCGGCTCGCCGCCGCAAAGCTCGCGCTCCTCGCCGCGCATGCGCAGGAGCGCGCCCCAGCCGCCCGGGCCGGGATTGCCCGAACAGGCGCCGTCGGCATAGAGCTCGACCTCGGGCCGCGACGGCGTCATATCTCGGCGGCGGCCAGGCTCATGAATTCGAGGCCGAAATCGATCGGGCCGCCGACCTGGGCGTGGAACCGCAGCTTGCGCTCGTATTCGAGCGGGTCCTTGCGCCGCACCAGCGCGCCGGCCGGCGTGTTCAGCCAGTCGTAGAGCCGGGTGAGCAGGAAGCGCATCGCCGCGCCGCGGGCCAGGGTGGGCAGCGCCTCGAATTCGTCCAGCGAGAGCCGGCGTGTCTCGCTATAGCCCCATAGCATCTGCCGGCCCTTGGTCACGTTGAAGCTGCCGTCGGACTCGAAGCACCAGGCGTTCAGGCACACCGCGATGTCGTAGGCGAGGAAGTCCGTGCAGGCGAAGTAGAAGTCGATCAGCCCCGACACCTCGTCGCCCTGGAAGAACACGTTGTCGGGGAACAGGTCGGCATGGATGACGCCCTCGGGCAGGCCGCGCGGCCAGTTGTTTTCCAGCCAGCGCAGCTCGCCGTCGAGATAGGCCGCGAGCCCCGCCTTCACCTCGTCGGCGCGCGCCGCGGCGCTGCTGAACAGCGGCCGCCACGCGGCCGGACCGAGCGCGTTCGGCCGCCGGCGAGGGAAATCGAGCCCCTTGCGGTGCAGATCGGCCAGCGCCCGTCCCACCGGCGCGCAGTGCCGGGGCGTCACCCGGCGCGGCCACAGGCCGGGCAGAAAGGTCACGATCGCCGCCGGCCTTCCGCACAGGCGGCGCAGGCTGGATCCGTCGCGCGCGCGCAGGGGCGTCGGGCAGACCACGCCGCGCGCCGCCAGATGTTCCATCAAGCCGAGGAAGAAGGGCAGGTCGTCGGCGCTGACCCGCTTCTCGTAGAGCGTGAGGATATAGTTCCCCGTCTCGGCCTGGAGCAGATAGTTGGAGTTCTCGACCCCTTCGGCGATACCCTTGCAGCTCGATACCCGGCCGATATCGTAGTCCGCGACGAAGGCTTCGAGCTCCTCGTCGGAGACCTCGGTGTAGACCGCCATGTCAGGCGTCCTGTAGCGCCGCCGGCAGATTGAAGACGACGGTCTCCTCGGTCACCGGCACTTCGTCGAGGGTCACCTCGAACCGGGTGCGGCAGGCGGCGATCACTTCCTCCACCAGCACTTCGGGAGCGGAAGCGCCGGCGCTCAGGCCGAGCCGGCGCAGGCCGGTGAGCAGCGTCCAGTCGATCTCGGCCGCACGGCTGACCAGGAAGGCGCGCGCGCAGCCGGCCGAGCGGGCCACCTCGACCAGGCGGCGCGAGTTCGACGAGTTCGAGGCACCCACCACCACGAGGCCGTCGCAACGCGCGGCGATCGCCTTCACCGCCTGCTGGCGGTTGGTGGTGGCGTAGCAGATATCCTCGCTGCGCGGCCCCTGGATGGTCGGGAAGCGCCGGCGCAGCACGGCAACGATGGCGGAGGCATCGTCGACCGAAAGCGTTGTCTGGGTGATGTAGGCGAGGCGGTCGGGGTCGCGCGCCGCCACTTGCTCGGCCTGCCCGACATCCTCGACGAGCAGCACCTGCCCGGTCGGCACCTGACCCATGGTGCCGACCACTTCGGGGTGTCCGGCATGGCCGATCAGGATGATCTGGCGACCGCTGCGCGCATGGTGCTGGGCCTCATGGTGCACCTTGGCGACCAGCGGGCAGGTGGCGTCGAGATAGAAGATGCCGCGCTCGCGCGCCTCGGCCGGCACCGCGCGGGGCACGCCATGCGCCGAAAACACCACCGGCCGGTCGGTCGGCACCTGATCGAGTTCGTCGACGAACACGGCGCCCATCGCCTCCAGCGATTCGACCACGTAGCGGTTGTGCACGATCTCGTGGCGCACATAGACCGGGCGGCCGTAGCGGGCCAATGCCGCCTGCACGACGTTGATCGCGCGTTCCACCCCGGCGCAGAAGCCGCGCGGCTTGGCGAGCAGGATGGTGAGCGGGGGCAGGGGCATCGGAATGGGTCCGGGAGAGGCGAACGGACGGCTACGCGGCTTGTGCGGACGACCGCCGCCGTCTAGAGTGCGCAGCAATAGCAGAATTGCCGCACGCACAAAAGGAGGTCCCATGGATCGGCCGGTCGTGGCCCAGAAATCGCCCTTCGCCGTCGAACTCAAGGCGGGGCAGCAATATTGGTGGTGCCGGTGCGGGCAGAGCAAGAACCAGCCCTTCTGCGACGGCGCGCACAAGACGACTTCGTTCACCCCGCTCGGCTTCACCGCCAGCGAGACCAAGACCTTCTATCTGTGCGGCTGCAAGAACACCAAGAATCAGCCATTCTGCGACGGAACCCACAGCACCCTCTGACATGCCGCTTCGGACAGGGACGACGATTCGCCGGCGCGCCGCGCGCGCCGGGATGGCGGCGGTCGTGCTCGTCTTGCTCTGTGGCTGCTCCTGGTTCGGGGAGAGGAAGCCACCGCAGCCCGATTGTCCGCGCGTCGCCGTGCTGTCCGACGCGGCCACGCTGACCCGGTTCCGCCCCGGCCCGGGGCGCGATATCACCGACATGGTGCTCAGCGCGCAGGTGGCCGATTTCAACGGCACCTGCCACTACGACTACGATACTCAGGTGCTGACGGTGAAGCTCACGGTCGGGCTCGACCTGATCCGGGGGCCTGCCGCCCAGGGGCGGGCGGCCGATATCGGCTATTTCGTCGCTATCCCGGCCTATTATCCGAAACCCCAGGCGAAGCGGGTGTGGCCGCTCAAGCTGCAATTCCCCAACGGCGCCGATCGCATGCATTACGAGGACGAGGGCGTCGACATCGTGATTCCGATCAAGAACGTGAAGGTCGATTATCCGAAGATCGAGATTTTCATCGGGCTTCAGTTGAACCAGGAGGAGCTCGACTACAACCGCACTCACAAGCCGGCGGGCCTGTGACCGCATCGGCGCAGTTGACCTGTACCGTCCGCCGGCTAGACTGACCGCATAGACAGAAGATCCCCGCGGGAGAGACCGGCGTTCGGCCATGGGCCGCGCGCGGGCGCCGAAGGAGCAACCGCCCCTGGAAACTCTCAGGCAAAAGGACCGCGGGGGGATGGCTCTCTGGAAAGCGGGCGTGAGGCGCATACGACGCGTTCCGGCCCCACCGAAGAGGTAAGCCCGGTCCTCGCGGCCGGGTGAATCTTTCAGGTCCACGGACAGAGGGGGGCGGCCCGCCTTCGCTGCGAAGGCGGAGCTCTGGTCCGGGAGGGCGCGTGGATTCGACCGAGTTGGCTGGCTTGGCGCGTACGCCGTTGTTCGACCTCCATGTCGAGCTAGGGGCCAAGATGGTCGCCTTCGCCGGATACGCGATGGCGGTGCAGTATCGGGCCGGCGTTCTCGCCGAGCATCTGCACACCCGCGCCGCTGCCGGCCTGTTCGATGTCTCGCATATGGGGCAGGCCGAGCTGCGCGGGCTCGACCCGGCGGCGGCGCTGGAGGCGCTGGTCCCCGGCGACGTCCAGTCCCTGGGCGCGGGCCGGATGCGCTATACGCTGCTCACCGACGAGCGCGGCGGCATACTCGACGACCTGATGGTGACCCGCGACGCCGACCGCCTTTTCCTCGTCGTGAACGCGTCGCGCAAGGCCGAGGATTTCGCCCATCTTCGCGCGGGGTTGCGCGGGAACGTCGAACTCGTCGAGCTTCCCGATCGCGCGCTGCTCGCCCTGCAAGGCCCGCGGGCGGCTGCCGTGCTTTCGCGGCTGGCGCCCGGCATCGACGGCCTCGCCTTCCTGAGCGGAACGCGCGCGATGGTCGCCGGCATCTCCTGCTTCGTGACCCGATCGGGCTATACCGGCGAGGATGGGTTCGAGATTTCCTGTCCCGCCGACCGGGCCGAGACGCTTGCCCGCCGCCTGCTCGCCGAGCCCGAGGTGGCACCGATCGGGCTGGGCGCGCGCGATTCGCTGCGCCTGGAAGCCGGACTGTGCCTGTACGGGGCGGATATCGACACCACCACCACGCCGATCGAAGCCGCGCTCGCCTGGACCATCTCCAAGCGCCGGCGCGAGGGTGGCAGCTATCCCGGCGATTCCGTCATCCGCCGCCAGCTCGCCGAAGGACCGCCGCGTCTGCGGGTCGGCCTGCGTCCGCGCGACCGGGCGCCGGCGCGCGCCCATACGCAGATCGCCGGAATCGACGGGACTGCGCTCGGCGAGGTGACCAGCGGCGGTTTCGGGCCCAGCCTGGATGCGCCCATCGCCATGGGCTATGTGCCGGCCGGCCATGCGCGCCCCGGCACCGAGCTTCGCTTGATCGTCCGCGGCACGCCGCGTCCCGGCGATGTGGCGCCGCTGCCCTTCGTCCCGCACCGCTACCGCAAGCCCTGACCGAGGAGGGGAGAGATGAGCGCGCTCTATTTCACCAAGGACCATGAATGGATCTCGGTCGAAGGCGATGTCGGCACC
>JASHSH010000176.1 GCA_030040955.1 Rhodospirillales bacterium | reverse complement strand
CTGCGACGCTCGCAGGTCGAGGCGGCCGCCGCCCTGCCCGGCGACAAGCGTTTCGCCGCTCCGGCGAATTTGCGCGCCGGCGATGTAGCCCTCGCGCTGGCCCGGCCGGGCGCGTATTTCATGGCGTTGCATCCGGACTTCCTGCCCCTGGGGACCGCCCCGCCGCTCGCGGCCTCGGGGGAGATGTTGTCGCGCGGCGAGCTTGGGCATCCGTACCTCGCGCTTCTGCGACAGCTTGCCGCCTCGTCTTCCGGCGCGCTCGTGGAGCCCGTGCTGCCCGGCGGGCCGGCTTCCGGCGAAATGACGGAGCCCGGAATGGGGCTGCGCGCGGGGCGTTGGCCGAATATCCGCCAGACGCCGCCGCCGACCGAAGGGGATGCCGCGACGCCGGGCCTGGACGCGATCGTGCCGGTCCACAACGCCGCCCAGACGATCGCGGCGACCGCGGACTCGATTCTCGCGGGGATCGACCGGAACGACCGGCTCATTCTGGTCGAGAACGGATCGACGGATGATTCGTGGGAGCGGATCAATCGGCGCTATGCCGGCGCGCCGAACGTGGTGCTGGACCGCTTGGCCGCCGCCGACCCGGCCGCCGCGCGCAACCGCGCGATCGAGCTTGGCGCGAACCCGTACATCGCCTTCTGCGATGCCGACGATCTGTGGGCGCCGGTCAAGCCCGCGATAGTCAAGCAGACGCTGGCGCGCACGGGGGCGGATATTCTTCTCCACCCATGCCTCACGCTCGACGGCGGCTATCCCCGGCTGGAGGGAAACGGATTCGCGGCGCGCGGCCTGCCGCGCCGCTCGACGTCGCTGGCCGAGCTGCTGATCGCGGGCAATTTCGTCGCGACGAGCTCGCTGGTGCTGCGGCGCGCCACCCTCCCATTGCCCTTGTTCGCGCCGGGACTGTTGAAGGTGCAAGACTATGAGGCGTGGTGCCGCTGGGCGAAGCACAATCCGCGCCCCGTCCTCGCCTGGGTCGACGAGCCGCTGGGCTTCTATCGCAAGCATATGCGCGGAATCAGCCGCCATGTCGGCGAGCGTCAGATTATCGGCGCCATGATCGCGCGCCGCTACGCGCACAATCTCGGACTCGCCGAGCGGTGCCTGGCGCTGGGCTATGCGCCCATTCGCGTGTACCGTCACACGCGGGGCGAGAGGGGACGGTTGGGTCTGGCTCTGCGCGCCATCTTCGAAACACCGCTGCCGACGATCCGCGGCTAGGCACGGTGCCGGCGAGGCGGCGTCAGTCGCGTCGCGCCAGCAGCTCGATTCCGTTGCCGCCCTTGGCCAGCCGAACCGGCGTCAGGCCGCATTCGGCGCAGGCCTGGCGGACGCCGCGCATCGTCAGCAGGAACTTGTACCGGTCGGCGAGCGAATCATGCGTGTCGAGATAGCCCCACTCGCGCAGCCGTTCCTCGGTCAGATGGAAGTCCTTGCGGTGGTAATAGGTCACGATGGGCGAGATGCGCGTAAGGAGGAGATAGGAAACCCAATTGCGCGCGAAGCGGCGATGCACCGGCTCGAATATTTCGTACAGCCGCGTGACCGCGCGGAAGGCGTCCTCCGGTTTGCAGTAGCGCACCAGCTGGTGGGCGAGGACGAGGCCGATCCGGCTGAGATAGCTGAGCCGAAGCCGGTAGTAGTCGACGGCGACATGACCGCCGCGCTTGACCTTGCTCGCCAGGCTGCGCAGCGCGCGGGTGGGGTCGGGCGTGCTTTGCAGCACGCCGAGACACACGGCCAGGTCGAAGGATTCGTCGGGGAACGGAAGGTCGAAGATATTGGCCTGCGCGAAGGTGACGTTCGGGAAGCGGTGATTGTTGCGCCAGTTGGCATCGATCGCGGTCGACAGGTCGGTGACCCGCACCTCCTTCGCATGCTGCGCGAGGATTTCCGAAAATCGGCCGGCTCCCGCCCCCGCCTCCAGCACCAGCCTCCCGGCGGCGAGGTCGAAGCTGCCGCCGAGTATGCGACGCAGGCGGTCGGCGCTGATCGGCACCTTGGTGTGGGAATCCAGCTGCGTGGTGGCAAAGCGATTCCACTGAATGCCGTAATTGCCGGCATAGCCCGATTCGGCGAAACGCGGAATTCCGCTAACCACGCGCACCACCTCGCCGGAGCTCGAGCGCAACGTGTCGCCCTCCTCGGTAAGCGGCGCGCGGTCGCGCGGAGAGATATAGGGAACTTGCATCCTCGGTCCATTCTCGAAGGCCGGGCCCGAGCGGGACCCGATGGCGCCGACGGGCGGCACGGCGGGCGGCATACTGTCCAGCCGCCCCGCCCAAGTCAATCCGGGCGTCGGCGGCCGCGGCCGGCTACTCGCGCCGGGCGAGCAGCTCGATTCCGTTGCCGCCCGGCTCCAGGCGGACCGGGCGCAGGCCGCAGGCTTCGCACAGCCGGCGCACCCGCGCGATCGTGAACAGGTGCTTGTAGCGGTCGGTCAGCGAATCGTGGGTGTCGAGATATCCCCAATCGCGCAGATCGTTCTCCGACAGACCGAAATCCTTGCGATGATAGTAGGTGACGATCGGCGAGAGGCGCGTCAGCAGAAGGTAGCCGATCAGGCTTCGGCCGAAGCGCCGGTGGATCGGCTCGAACAGCTCGTAGAGCCGGGTGACCGCGGCGAACGACCGATCGGGCGGCAATCCGCGCAGCAGCAAGCGGGCAAGGTTGAGGCCGAACCGCGTCAGGAAGCTCAGCCGCA
>JASHSH010000175.1 GCA_030040955.1 Rhodospirillales bacterium | reverse complement strand
TGGACACGTTGGCGCGGGCGTTCGGCTATCCCGCCGGCTATTCCGATCACACGCTTGGAATCGAGGTCGCGGTGGCCAGCGTGGCGCGGGGGGCCGCGGTGCTGGAGAAGCACTTCACCTTGGACAAGGAAATGCCTGGCCCGGACCATCGCTGCTCGCTCGATCCGCGCGAGCTGCACGCACTGGTCTCCGCGGTGCGCGGCGTGGAGTCCGCCCTTGGCGACGGGCGGAAGGTGCCGGCCGAAGCCGAAGCCGACACGGCCCGCGTAGCGCGGCGCAGTCTGTTCCTGCGCACGCCATTGCCGGCCGGCGCTGTTCTGTCGGCCGAGCATCTGATCGCGTTGCGGCCGGGCGACGGAATTAGCCCGGCGGTCCTCGACCAGATCGTCGGCCGGCGGGTCAAGACCTCGCTCGCCGCGCAGCACAAGCTGATCTGGGAAGACTTGGCTTGAGTCCAGGCCGGCGTCGCATCGGCGTGGTGACCGGGACGCGCGCCGACTATGGTCTGATCTACTGGATTTTGAAGGCTATCGCTGCCGACAACCAACTGACTCTTCGGCTGCTGGTAACCGGCGCCCATCTGGAGCCGCGTTTCGGCGAAACCTGGAAAGCCATCGTCGAAGACGGCTTCGCCATCGACCACCGCATCCCGATGGGCCTGGCGGGCGATTCCCCAGCCGATATCGCCGCCGCTCTCGGGAGATGCGTGGAGGGCTTCGCCCGCGCGCTCACCGCCGACCCGGTCGACATCCTGATCCTGGTGGGCGACCGCTATGAAATGTTCGGTGCCGCGCAGGCCGCGATGCTGTGCCGCGTTCCAATCGCACATATCTATGGCGGCGAGCGGACCGAGGCCAGCATCGACGACGCGATGCGCCACGCCATGACCAAAATGGCGCATCTCCATTTCACCGCTACCGAGGCGTATCGGTGGCGCGTCGTTCAGATGGGCGAGGACCCGCGCCGCGTCTTCAATTTCGGCGGACCCGCCCTCGACTATATCGCGCGGCTGGGGCCGGTTGATCTCTCCGAAATCGAGTCGGCGGTTGGCATGGCTCTGGGTGATGGATTTCTGCTGGCGACGTACCATCCGGTGACATTGGCCGCGGACGGCGGGTCTGCCGCGCTCGATGAATTGCTGACGGCGCTCGATGCGTTTCCGGCGTTGCGCATCGTCTTCACCGGCGTGAATGCCGATCCGGCGCGCGATCGGCTGGCGCTGCGATTGGGCGACTATGCGAGCAGCCGCCCCGAACGCGTACGCATGGTCGCCTCGCTCGGCCAGCGCCGCTATCTCGGTGCCATGCGCCGATGCCTCGCGGTGGTCGGAAATTCGTCGAGCGGAATCATCGAGGCGCCCGCTTTGCACGTGCCCACGGTGAATATCGGCGACCGTCAGAAGGGTCGGCTTCGCGCATCTTCGGTGATCGATTGCGTCGAAGAGCGTGGCGCCATTCGCGCCGCGATAGCCAAGGCCCTCAGCCCCAAGTTCCGCGCCGCCATCGCGGATGCTCCTTCACCATATGGCGAAGGCGGCGCGTCGGAGAAGATTGTGGCGGTGCTGCGCTTGGTCGAAATCGAAGGGTTGATCCGGAAGACCTTTTACGATCTGCCGGAGACCGGCCGCCCGGGCTAGTCGCGCCGCGCCGCGCTCCGCACCGCCTCGATCACGCGCGCCTGCTGTTCGGGCGCGAGACCGACCGAGCTGGGCAGGCTCAGCCCCTCGGCGTTGAACCGCTTGGCGACGTCGCCGCCGAGGACGCGTTCTCCCCGGTGCGGCGGACCCATGTGCAGCGGCCGCCACAGCGGTCGCGCCTGGATGCGCTGGGCGTCGAGCCGCCGCAGCAATGCGCGGCTGTCGATGCCGAACTCGGCGGATTCGATCAGCACGGTGTAGAGCCACCAGTTGGTGCGCGCCCAGTTCGCCTGCGGGATCGAGCGCAGGCCCGGAACGTCCGTGAAGGCATCCGCATAGCGCGCGGCGATCGCGCGCTTGGCCTCGACATATGCGTCGAGCCGCTCGAGCTGGGCAACGCCCATCGCCGCCTGGATGTTGGTGAGGCGATAATTGTAGCCGATTTCGTCATGGTCGTACTCGATCGGATCGACCTTGGCTTGGTTGGTGAGGTGCTTGGCGCGCTTCGCCCAATCGGCGCGCGCGGTCACGATCATTCCGCCGCCGCCGGTGGTCATGATCTTGTTGCCGTTGAAGCTGAAGCAGCCCAGATGACCGATGGTTCCCGCGTGCCGCTCCTTGTAGGTGGCGCCCAGGCTCTCGGTCGCGTCCTCGATCACGATCAGGCCGAATTCCTCGGCCAGCGCCATCAGCCGGTCCATGTCGACCGGATGGCCGAGGAGATGCACCGGCATAACGCCGGCCACGCGGCGTCCGCTGGTCCGGTTGACCAGTCGGGCGCCAGCGCGCGCGCAATCCTCGCGCAGGAATGCCTCGACCAGGTTCAGATCGATCCCGGCATGCTTCGGCTCGACATCGACCAGCACCGGCGTCGCGTCCGCGTAGCGGATCGCGTTGGCCGGCGCGACGAAGGTGAGGGCGGGCACCAGCACCTCGTCGCCCGGACCGATGCCCGCGACCAGAAGCGCGACATGCAGTGCCGCGGTACCGGACTGGCAGGCGACGGCGTGGCTCGCGCCCAACTTCCTGGCGAATTCGAGCTCGAAGCGCTCGACGAAGGGACCGGCCGTAGACACCCAGTTGGTATCGAGGCATTCCTTGATGTATGCCCACTCGTTGCCGCCTATCTCGGGCACGGAAAGCGGGATGAAGGGGGCGCTTCCGTCAGCCGCCATGCGCGGCGCTCACGAGATCGGGGCGCGGACGGAGCGTAGCGCGCCCTGCGAGATGTCCTGCTGGACGCGCTGATAGTCGGCGTGCTGGCCGACATCGACCCAGTATTCGCGCACCGGGAACACGACTACGCGTTCGCCCGCCCGCACCAGCCGCTCCACCAGGTCGGTCATGTTGAAGACGGCATCGCGCGGGACCAGCTTCGTCGCCCGCGGCTCGATCAGATAGATGCCGGCATTGACGAAGTGGCGGATCACCGGCTTCTCGGAGATGCCGGTCACCACGGATCCGTCATGCTCGACGACGCCATAGGGAATCTGGATTTCGTGCGGCGCCACCGCCACCGTCGCCGCCGCCCGATTCTCGGCGTGGAACTGGCGCATCGCGCGATAGTCGAGGTCGGTGAGCACGTCGCCGTTCACCACCAGCATCGGCTCCTCGGCGCGCTCCAGCAGCGAAAGCGCGCCCGCCGTACCCATCGGCTTCGATTCCTGCACGTAGCGGATATCGACCCCGAAGCGCGACCCGTCGCCGAAATGGCCGGTGATCTTCTCGGGCAGATAGTGGGTGGTCACGGTCACGCTGCGGATACCGGCGAGACGAAGCTGCTCGAGCGTGATCTCCAGCAGCGGCCGCCCGCCCACCGGCAGCATCGGCTTGGGAACGTCCTCGGTCAGCGGCCGAAGGCGCTTGCCGAAGCCGCCGGCCATTATCACCGCTTCGATGGGGCGTTCCGGCTCCAGGCTCAGCTGCTTGAGCAGGGCGAGATCGACCACGCGGCCCTCCGCGTCGACCAGGGGAATCTGAAGCAGCTTGGTCCTCGCCATCAGTTCCAGAAGCGCCGCGCGCGAGGTGCTCGCGGGCGCCACGAACGGCACGATCGATGGCCGGCCGGCCAGGGTGGCGAGTTCCGACACCGGCTTGGTCAGCGGATAGCCGGCGAGGATCGCGCGGCGGATGTCGCCGTCGCTGACCGTTTCGATCAGGCGCCCGTCGCCGTCTACCACCAGCGCGATCCCGGTCGCCAGGCGGTCGATCGCCTCCATCGCCCGGCGAATGGTCGCACCAGGTTGCAGGCAAACGGCCGCGATATCGGGAAACAGCTGTTCCATCCACCCTCAGCGCGGCCAATAAAGCCGCCCGGGCGGGAGAAAAGCAAGCGTCATCCGACCCATAGCGCCCGATCCGCGAGCGCGACATTGCTTCGCCCGGAGGGGTATGTTATGCAGCCGCGGCGCCACGGGGGGCCGGCCCTAGCAGTCGTTTTGGCCTGGATTTTCAGTCTTCCCGGTACGCCCAAGGCTCCGTCCCGGAGCGCGAGGCGCGTTCCCAATTCCACACGAAAGCGGGGTCATGGCCGGGTTTGAATTGATCGATGACGCGGAGCGGCAGGCCGTCGACGCCGTCATCCGCTCCACCGTCTTCTTCGCGCATGGCTTTGACGCGATGCGCAAGGGTGTCTTCAAGGTGCGCGAATTCGAGCGCGAATTCGCCGCCTGCATGGGCGCGCCCCATGCGCAAGCGGTCAGCTCGGGCACGGCCGCGCTGCTGGTCGCCCTGAAGGCGGTCGGCGTGGGACCCGGTGACGAAGTGATCACTCAGTCGCACACCTTCGTCGCCACGGTCGAGGCGATCCTGACCGCCGGCGCGGTGCCAGTGATCGCCGAGGTAGACGACTCGCTCAACCTCGACCCCGCGGAGCTCGAATCCCTGATCACGCCGCGGACGCGCGCGGTGATCGCGGTGCACATGCTCGGCGCACCGGCCGATCTCGACGCCATCGGAGCGATCTGCGCCAAGCATGGCATCGCCCTGATCGAGGACACCGCGCAGGCCGTGGGAGCCACCTATCGCGGCCGGCGCCTGGGCGGCATCGGCGATGTTGGCACCTTCAGCTTCGATCACGGCAAGGCGATGACCACCGGCGAAGGCGGCATGGTTCTGGCACGCAACGAGGAGGTCTATCGTCGCGCGCGATCCTTCCATGACCACGGACACGCCTACGACTCTTCGGTCGGCCGGGCCGACGACCCGGCGATGCTGATCGGCTTCAACTATCGCATGACCGAAATCCAAGCGGCGATCGGCCTGGTCCAGCTGGGCAAGCTCGACGGCGGCATCGCGCGCCAGCGCGCCAACAAGGCGCGGGTGAAGGAAGCGCTGTCGCGCTTCAATTCGATCACCTTCCGCCGCCTGCACGACGCGCAGGGCGAGGCCGGCGATTCGTTGGTATTCATGCTGCCGGACCTGGCGACGACGACCGAGTTCGCCAAGCGCCTGTCCGCCCAGGGTATCGGCACCAAGAACCTGCCCAGCGCGATGGGTTGGCATTTCGCCGGGCGCTGGGAGCACATGATCCCCAATACGCCGCGCTACCAAGGGCGGCGCGCCGCCGAGCTCTGGCCCCGCTCGGCCGATGTCCTAGGCCGCTCGATCGCCCTGCCGATCATGGTGAAGATGGACGACTCCGCGATCGGCCGGATGATCGACATCGTCAGCGGCGAGCTGAACCGGATATAGGGATGGCCGGGCGCGAGGGGGCTGGGCCGGGCGGGAATCGCCACGTTCTGGTGGTCGGCGGGGCCGGGTATGTCGGTTCCGTGCTGGTGCGCGAGCTGTTGGCCAAGGGCTGGCGGGTGCGCGTGCTCGACCGGTTGATCTACGGCAACGAACGCTCGATCGAAGGACTGATCGGCGAGGCGGGCTTTTCCTTCGTGGGCGGCGATTTCGGCGATGCCGCCGCGCTCGACCGCGCGCTCGCCGGCGGCATCACCGACGTGGCCCTGCTAGCCTCTTTGGTCGGCGACCCGATCAGCAAGAAATATCCCGACATCACGCGGCGGGTGAACGTGACCGCGAGCGAAGCCCTGTTCGAGCGGCTGCGCGCCAGTGGCATCGGCCGCTTCGTCTTTACCTCGACCTGCAGCAATTACGGCCGCAGCGCGACCGACGACCCGCTCGCCGAGGACGCGCCGCTCGATCCGCGTTCGATCTACGCCGAGACCAAGGTCGCGTTCGAGCAATTTCTGCTCGGCAGCCTGGCGCGCACCGATTTCGCCGTGACGGTATTGCGTATCGCCACCGCCTACGGCATATCCCATCGGATGCGGTTCGACCTGACCGTGTCTGAATTCGTGCGCTCGCTCGCGCTCGGCCGCAAGCTCACGGTCTACGACAAGGACACCTGGCGCCCGTATTGCCACGTCAAGGATATTTCGCGGGCGGTCATCTCCGTGCTCGAGGCCCCGCGCGATCGCGTGGCGGGCGAGGTCTTCAACGTCGGCGACGATCGCGAGAACTTCACCAAGCAGATGATCGTCGATCTGGTCGCGCGCCACATTCCGACGCAGGTCGAGTACATGTCGGGCGACAAGGATCCGCGCAATTACCGGGTCTCGTTCGCCAAGATTCGCTCGCGGCTCGGCTTCGAGGCCAGCCGGCTCGTCTCCGGTTACGTGCCCGAACTGGTGGATGCCGTGCGCAACGGCCTATACGCGACGGACGGGCCGACACCGAGCTACTACGGCAATCACGACGTACAGGGCCTCTGAGCGCATGTCTCGGCATCCGCCGTCGCCGGACGCGGGACCGCGATGATCGAGGGCAAGACCTTGCTCGGCATCATACCGGCGCGCGGAGGATCGAAGGGCGTGCCGCGCAAAAATCTGCGCGAGGTGGGCGGGCGTCCCATGATCGCGTGGGGAATCGAGGCGGCGGCCCGTTCTCGCTATCTCGATCGCACCGTGGTATCGACGGAGGACGCCGAGATCGCCGAAGTCGCCCGCCGGCACGGCGGCGACGTGCCGCTGATGCGCCCGGCGGAGCTCGCGCGCGACGACAGCCCGCTGGAGCCGGCGATTCTGCATATGCTCGATTCCCTGCCCGATTCCTACGACTATCTTGTGCTCATGGAGCCGACCGTGCCGCTCAAGAGCGCGGAAGATATCGACGGCTGCATCTCGCTCTGCCTGGCGCGCGATGCGCCCGCCTGCGTCGCCGTCTCCGAGCCGCCGCAGCCGCCGCACTGGATGGTGACCCTCGACGCGCGGCAGCGGATCGAGTTCGTGCTCGGCACCGAGACGCTGAGTCTGCGCCGACAGGAGCTTCCCAAGGCCTACACGGTCAGCGGCGCGGCCTATGTCGCGCGCACCGAATTCTACCGCGCGAAGCGCACTTTCTTCGACGCGCGAACCGTGGGGTACGTGACGCCGCCCTGGCGCTCGTGGGACGTCGACACCGAACTGGATCTGGCCGTGGTCAATGCCATCCTGGCCAACCGGCCCGAGCGCGCGGGCTGATGCCGCGCGGGACATGCGCGCGAATTCGGCCACCGGACGTCGGCGACTCGCGATGCCGCCGCCCGCCTTTCGCTTGTCGGCCCGTCCGGCACGGTGCTAGGTTGCGGCGCCCGATCGGGACAAATATTCGTGGCTGACTCCGTGAGCGAGGGAAGCAAACTCTGGCCGGATATTCTGGTTTTTTGCGCGCTATATTGCATAGCGTACGCGTCAATGCTGTTGATGCCTTCCCTGCTGTTCGACGACTGGACCTTCTGGAACCCCGCGCTCGCCGCCGGCCTCGTGCATGACATTTCGCGCCCGCTCCTGGGCGTGACATTCCGGATGTTCTACGAGCTGGACGGCTTGGTGGATCCCTACTTCAAGTCGGTTCCGCTGTTCTGCTTTTTCTCCTATTTGCTGTCCTGGATTTGCCTGTATTGGGCGCTGTATTTGCACGGCGCGTTCAGCCGCGCGCAGATGTTCTGGATCGTCACCCTGTCCGCCCTGGCGCCGCTCGATTTTTCGCGCGTTCAGTTGAGCGTGTATTCGGTGGCCTTCCTCTCCTACGCGCTGGGCGCGCTCTGCTTCATGGCGGCGGTCTCGCGCTCCCGAAATTGGCTTCGCCTGGTGGCGGCGCCGCTGTTGTTGTTTGCCTGCCAGGTCGAGTCATTCTATTTCGCGGCCCTCGTTCTGTACGCGGGCGTGCTGGTAATGCACCGAGACGAGCTGCGCGCGGTCGGACGCCGAGCGGCATCCGCGGCCGCTGTTCGGCTAGCCATCGCGCATGCCGAGTTGTTCGCCATTCCCATCCTCGCCTTCGCGATCCGGACGCTCCTGTTCGAGCCGAGGGGCATTTACGCGAATTACAACGGGATCCATCTCCTGAATCTGCTGAAGGCCGTTCCGGGCTCGCTGTTCGGCGCCGTATACGCGTTCTACGCCGCGCTTGCCTCCTTCGCGGTGTTCCATCATCCCAATTACGGCGTGAGCAGGCTGTTCATCACCGCGGCCGTCATTTTCGCGCTCGTCATCGGTTTGGTCAGCCTGACCGGCCGCGGACGCCAGCCGCCGGAAAAGCCCGATATTCTCGGCACTCCGTTCGGGCTCGCCTGCGCGTTCCTGCTGGTCGCGCTGCTGATCTATCCCTATTCGGTGGTGAGCGGCGGTCTCGGCTCCTTCGCGCTGATGAACTTCAACGATCGCCACCTGCTCACCGCTCAGCTCGGCTTCGGGTTGATGGCGTATGCCGCCGTCGCCGTGCTCGTACGGCCGGCGCTGCGCCGTTTGGCGCTGACGCTGATGCTCGCACTGATGATGTCGGGAACCGCGTTCGGCTATCTCGGCCTTGTACGCGACGGACACCTGACCAACGGTCTCGTGGCCGCGCTGAAGGACAATGACGAGGTTCGGCGCGGACACACCTTCGTGTATATGGCCGATGAGCCGTCTCTCTGGCTGGGCCGGAACATGGCCTTTTACGAGTGGACGAACATCTTTTATCGCGCCTACCACGACTATACCCGCTTGGCGGTTCCCTTCGGCTTCGACTTCGAGACCGAGGCCTTGATGGAACCGCTTTCCGAGATCGACGACGAAATCCGCAGATACAGGCGATATGGCGGCTACGCGTTTCAGGACTACACGCCGGACGACGCGCCCTTGGAGCTGCAATGGGTGGCGCCCCCGAAGAAGACGCCGTGGGAGCTGGCCCGGCTGAGCTACCTGCGCGCATTCGATCCGGCGGCGTACGAGATCGAGGTCAAGCAGGGCCTCCGCATCCTGGTCACGCCCTGGAAGCCGCCGACGGCCGGCTGAGCGGAGTCAGCCCGCCCCCAGGAAGTCGTTGGTCGCACGCGCGATGCCGCGGATGTCGGCCTCCGCCACCCAGGGATGGATGGGCAGGGTGAGGATGCGTTCGGCCTGCCGCTCGCAGACCGGAAAGTCGCCGCGGCGGTAGCCGAGCGAAGCGGCGGCAGGCTGAAGATGGATCGGGATCGGGTAGTGGATCGCGGTCCCGTAGCCCAGCCCCGCCAGGTGACCGCGCAGGGCGTCGCGCCGGTCCACCTGCACCACCAGCGTGTGATGGGCGATGAATTCGTGCGGCCGTTCGGGCGGCACGAACACCAGGTTCGAGTTCAGCGTCTCGTGGTAGATCGCGACGTTGCGCCGACGCCGCTCGACGATCGAATCGAGTCGGCCGAGCCGGTAGCGCAGGATAGCGGCTTGCAGCGCGTCCATCCGCGCCACCCGGCCGAAGCGCGTCACCGTGTTGCGGTCGGCGAGGCCGTGGTTGCGCAGCAGGCGAACCTGGTCGGCCAGCGCGGCATCGTTGGTGGCGACGAATCCGCCATCCCCGGCGGCGTTGAGATTCTTCAGCGGATGGGCGGAGAAGCAGCCGACATCCCCGATCGTACCGGCGAACCGGCCGCGATGGCGCGAGCCGATCGCCTGGGCCGCGTCCTCGATCACGCGCAGCCGGTGACGCGCCGCGATCGCCAATATCTCGTCCATCATGGCGACTCGGCCGGTGAGGTGCACCGGCATGATCGCCCTGGTGCGCGGCGAAATCGCCGCCTCGATCCGGCCGGGATCGATGTTCTGATCGTCGAGCACGTCGACGAAGACGGGGCGCGCGCCGGCTTCGATCACCGCCGCCGTCGAGGCGACGAAGGAATTGGGCGGCGTGATGACCTCGTCGCCCGCGCCGATGCCGAGCGCGATCAGCGCGAAGGCGAGCGCGTCGGTCCCCGAGTTCAGCGCCACCACCTGCCCGACGCCAAGATAGGCGCGCAGGTCGGCCTCCAGCCCTTCGACATCGGGCCCGCCGATCAGTTGCCCGCTCGCCATCACCCGGTCGAAGATGCGACGCAGGTCCTCGCGCTCCTCGGCATATTGCGCGGCAAGATCGACATGCGAAACGCGGATTTCACCGGCCACGGTAGAACTCCGCGACCGTCGCGACCACATACCGCTTCTCGTCCTCGGAGAGATGCTGGTCGCAGGGGAAGGAGATGATCTCGCGCGCATGCCGGTCGGCGACGGGAAAGTCGCCCTCGCGGTGGCCGAGATGCTTCAGCGCCGGCTGCCGGTAGATCGGCACCGGATAGTGCACTTTCGCCTCGACTCCCCGCGCGATGCAGTGCGCTAGAAGCGCGTCGCGGTCCTCGGCGAAGACGATGTAGAGGTGGTAGACGCAGCGCATCGCCGGGATGCGTCGCGGGATGCTTATCTGCCTGAGCTTGCCCAAATGCTCATCGTAGAACCGGGCATTGGCAATGCGCTGGTCGGTGATCGCCTGGGTCTTGGGGATCAGCCAGTTGCCGACCACGGCCTGAAACGTGTCGAGCCGCGAATTGTGGCCCATCACCACCACGGTGTCGCGGTCGGCGAGCCCGTGGTTGCGCAGCAGGCGGAGCGAGCGGTCGAGCGCGTCGTCGTTGGTGACGATCACCCCGCCGTCGGACCAGACATTGAGATTTTTGAGCGGATGCAGCGAAAACCCCGCCGCGTTGCCCCAGGTGCCGGCGTTGCGCCCGTCGAGCGCGCCGGCGATCGACTGGCAGGCATCCTCGACCACGGGAAGGCCGCGACGCTCCGCGATCGGCATCAGCCGGCGCATGTCGGTCATGTAGCCGGTGAAATGCACGGGAAGCAGCGCCTTGGTGCGCGGCGAAATCGCCGCCTCGAGCTTGGCCACGTCCATGCAGAAACTGTCGTCGCAATCGACGAAGATCGGCACCGCGCCAAGCTCGCAGATCGCGCCGACGGTGGCGACGAAGGTATTGGCCGCGGTGATCACCTCGTCGCCATGGCCGACGCCGAGCGCCTTCAATGACAGCTTCAGCGCGTCGGTCCCGGAATTCACACCGATCGCATGCCTGGTCCCGATCAGCGCGGCGAACCGCCGCTCGAACTCGGCCAGCGGCTTGCCGAGCGTGAAATCCCCGGTTGGAACGAATTCGCGCAACTGCTGCCAGAGATCATCGCAGTCGCCGAACTGCTGGGCCAGGTAGGAATAGCGGACTTTCATCTTCGGGCTGGCGAAGGACGATCAGAACGGGCCGCGGAAGGCGGGGTCGGGCTTGTCGATCGGCACGCCCTTTCGTTCGGCGCGAACCTCGGCAACTGCGTCGGCGACTTTGGCCGCGGACAGGTCGCAGAGCGCGCCCACCGCGGCCACGATCTCGGCCGAACCGGGGTAGTAGACCTCGGCCAGCGCCAGGCTGCTGGGCGTGGGGTGGTCAGGCAGACCGATTCGCGCGGGCGGACGCTTCAGCGCATCGAATGCCCGTTCGGTGATCGCGGCAACCACCTCGGCGCCGATGCCGAACTGCCGCCAGCCGGTGTCGCAAACCACGAGCCGCCCGGTCTTGCGCACCGATTCGATCACCGGATCGAGCCCGAGCGGCCGGAGCACCCGCAGATCTATGACATCGACCGGGCAGCCGACCGCGTCGAGCGCCTTGGCCGCGCGCAGCGCTTCCAGCACCATATAGGAGGTGGCGACCACGGTCGCCCGGGCGCCCTGGCGCACGGTCTTGGGCCCGTCGAGCGCCACGGTGTAACGCCCCGCCGGCACCGGTCCGGTCAC
>JASHSH010000174.1 GCA_030040955.1 Rhodospirillales bacterium | reverse complement strand
ATGAGCGCGGCGGACGGAAGGGCGGGCGCGCGGTGAAGGGAATCATCCTCGCCGGCGGCGCGGGCACGCGGCTCTATCCGGTGACGCTGCCGATCAGCAAGCAATTGCTGCCGGTCTACGACAAGCCGATGATCTACTACCCGCTCAGCGTGCTGATGCTGGCCGGCATCCGCGATATCCTGATCATCTCCACGCCGCACGACCTGCCGTTGTTCCGCCGCCTGCTCGGCGACGGGCGTCAGTGGGGGCTCGATTTTTCCTACGCGCCGCAGCCGGCGCCGGAAGGCCTGGCGCAGGCCTTCCTGATCGGGCGGAACTTCATCGGCGCCGACGCCTGCGCGCTCGTGCTCGGCGACAACATCTTCTACGGGCACGGGCTGACGGAGGGACTGGCGAACGCCGCGCGCCCGCGCCCGGGCGCCACCATCTTCGCCTATTCGATCGACGATGCGGGACGCTATGGCGTGGTCGAATTCGACTCCGCGGGCCGCGCGATCTCGATCGAGGAGAAGCCCGCCCGGCCGCGTTCGCGCTGGGCGGTCACCGGCCTCTATTTCTACGATGGCCGCGTGGTCGACATCGCCGCCCAGGTGCGACCCTCGGCGCGCGGCGAGCTCGAGATCACCTCGGTCAACGAGGCCTATCTCAAGATGGGCGAGCTGCACGTCGAGCGGCTCGGCCGCGGCTTCGCCTGGCTCGACACCGGCACGCACGAATCCCTGCTCGATGCCGGCGAGTTCGTGCGCACCCTGCAACGCCGCCAGGGGCTGCGCATCGCCTGCGTCGAGGAGATCGCGTTCCGGCAGGGATTCATCGACGCCGAGCAGCTGCTGCGCCTCGCCGCTCCGCTCGCCAAGACCGGCTACGGCGAGTATATCGCGCAGGTCGCGCGCGAGGCGGACGCGCCGGGCGCCGCGCGCGATCGGCAGGCATAGGCGAGGCGATCGGATGGCGAAGGGCAGATGAATCAGCAAACCGAGCCGGCGAACACCGATCTCACCGCCGACGCCGCCTGGCTGGCGAAGATCCTCCAGCGCAAGGCCGGCAAGGCGTTCTCCGAGGCCGAGGTGAAGGAGGTCGACGAGCGGTTGGCGCGCGTCGCGCTCGGCGAGCTGCTGCGCGTGTTCGAGCTCGCCCGCCCCGCGCGGCAGACGGTCATCGCGATCTATCAGCACTGGATCAACGCCAACACCGGCCGGTCGCCCCAGCTGTTCGCCGCCTGGTACAATCTCGCGGTCGAGCTGGGCGCCGCCGGCGATCGCGCCAACGCGATCACCGCCAATTCCAACGCGCTCGCGCTCAAGCCCGACTTCGCCCAGGCCGCGGTCAACATGGGTCTGGCGCAGGAGGCCGAGGGACGCCCGGAAGAGGCGCTCGCCACCTGGCAGCGCGCGCTCCAGGCGGACGAGTCGCGCACCCAGTTGCTCAATCATCGCGGCCGCGTGCTCGAGGGCTTCAAGCGCTACGACGACGCCGAGCGCGCGCTGCGCCTCAGTCTGCAGACCAATCCGCAGCAGCCCGACGCGCTCCAGCACTGGGTCCATCTGCGCCAGAAGATGTGCAAATGGCCGATCTTCGGCGTCGACACGATCGAGCTTCCGCGCGAGCAGGCGACGCTCAACATGGGCCCGCTCGGCGCGCTCGCCGAATACGACGACATCGCCACCCAGTACCGCATCGCGGAGAGCTGGCTGCAACGCAAGATCGCGCCCGCGCCGAAACGCCTGGCCCCGGCCAACGGCTATGCCCACGACAAGATCCGCATCGGCTACCTGTCGTCGGACTTCTGCATGCACGCGATGAGCTATCTCATCGCCGAGCTGTTCGAGCGGCACGACCGCGACCGTTTCGAGGTGTTCGGCTATTGCTCGACCAAGGACGACGGCAGCGACGTGCGCCGGCGCGTGATCGGCGCCTTCGACAAATATGTCCGGGTGAAGGAGCTGGGCGACGAGCAGGCGGCCGAGGCGATCCGCAAGGACGAAATCGACATCCTGGTCGACCTCAACGGGCTCACCCAAGGCGGGCGTCTGGGCCTGCTACGCTGGAAGCCCGCGCCGGTGCAGATCACCTATCTCGGCTATATCGGCTCGGTGCCGCTGCCCGAGCTCGACTACATGCTGTGCGACGAATATGTGGTGCCGAAACCGGCCGCCGACGGCTATTGGCCGAAGCCGCTCTATCTGCCGGGCATCTTCCAGTGCAACGACACCAAGCTCGCGGTCGGCCCGAAGCTGACCCGCGCCGAGGCCGGCATCCCCGACGACAAGTTCGTGTTCTGCTGCTTCTCCAACCACTACAAGATCACCGAACCGGTCTACGCCGCCTGGATGGCGGTGATGCGCCGGGTGGAGTCCTCGATCCTGTGGCTCGCCGCCGACACCGAATGGTCGACCCAAAATCTGCGGGCGGCGGCGGCGGCGCAGGGCGTGGCGCCGGAGCGGATCGTGTTCGGCCAGCGCGTCGCGCCGGCGCTGTATCTCGCGCGCATGGCGCTCGCCGATCTGTTCCTCGACACCTTCCCCTACAATGCCGGCACGGTGGCCTCCGACGCGCTGCGCATGGGTCTGCCGCTGGTCACGCTCTCGGGCCGGGCCTTCGCCTCGCGCATGGCGGGCAGCCTGCTGAATGCGGTGGGACGCGGAGCCGAGATCGCCACCAGCCTCGACCAGTATGTCGAGATCGCGGTCGCGCTGGCCGCCGATCGGAAGAAGCACGCCGAGCTGCGCCGCGCGCTTTCCGACGATCGCTGGCGGAAGACGGTCGGCAATATCGAGCTGTTCACCAGCCAGTACGAGGCGGTGCTGGCCTCGGTGGTGAAGCGCCCGGCCAAGACCAAGGCGAAACCCGCGCCGAAGCCCAAGGCGAAGGCCGGGCGGAAGCGGTAGACAACCCCCACCCCTGCCCTCCCCGCGCAAGCGGGGGAGGGAGTTCTTCCTATGTGCACGTCCCCTCCCCTTTCACGGGGAGGGACAGGGTGGGGTGACAACTGATCCTCGCTCCCACCCCTGTCCTCACCCTTCGACAGGCTCAGGGTGAGGACTCAAGAAATCCTCATGCTGAGGAGCGAAGCGTCTCGAAGCATGAGGGCGCGGCCCCGCCCCTCACCTCGGCAGGAAGCCCACGGTCTCGCGCACCTCGGCGATCACCGGAGCGGAGAGTTCGCGCGCCCGCTCGCCGCCGCGTCGGAGGATCGCGTCGATGGCGGCGGGATCGGCCAGGAGGCGCTGCATCTCCTTGGTGATCGGCGAGAGCGAGGCGACGGCCAGGTCGGTCAGCTCGTTCTTGAATTCCGAGAACCGCCGCCCGGCGAAACGCGCGATGGCCGATTCGAGCGTCGCGTCCGAGAGCGCGGCCCAGATGCCGAGCAGGTTCGCCGCCTCGGGCCTGCCCTCCAGCCCGCCGACATGCTCGGGCAGCGGCTCGGGATCGGTCTTGGCCTTGCGCAGCTTCAGCGCGATGGTGTCGGCATCGTCGGTCATGTTGATGCGCGAATAATCGGACTCGTCCGACTTGCTCATCTTCTTGGTCCCGTCGCGCAGGCTCATCACCCGGGTGGCGGCGCCGAAGATCAGCGGCTCGGTGAGCGGGAAGGTCTCGCGCCCATAGTCCTGGTTGAACTTCTGCGCGATGTCGCGGCACAGTTCGAGATGCTGCTTCTGGTCCTCGCCCACCGGCACGTGGGTGGCCTTGTAGACCAATATGTCGGCCGCCATCAGCACCGGATAGTCGTAGAGCCCGACCGAGGCGTTCTCGCGGTTCTTGCCCGCCTTCTCCTTGAACTGGGTCATGCGGTTCAGCCAGCCGACGCGGGCGGTGCAATTGAAGATCCAGGCCAGCTCGGCATGGTCGGGATTGTGGCTCTGCACCATCAGGATGTTGCGCTGGGGATCGAGCCCGGCCGCGATCATCGCCGCCGCCACCTCGCGGGTGTGCGCGCGCAGCTCCCCAGGCTCCTGCCATAGCGTGATGGCGTGCTGGTCGACCAGGCAGTAGAGGCATTCGTACTCGGTTTGCAGCCGCACCCAGTTGCGCACCGCGCCGAGATAGTTGCCGAGATGCAGGTTTCCGGTCGGCTGGATGCCGGAGAAGATGCGCTTCATCGCCCCACGCTCCTGGATGCGGGAGCCGGCAAAGTAACCAACGGCGCGCGCGGGTCAAGCGAGGGAGAGGGGACGCAAGCATGGATGCCCGGGTCTCGGCCCGTGGCCGGCCCGGGCATGACGAGAAATGGAGGGAGTGGCGTTCCGAC
>JASHSH010000173.1 GCA_030040955.1 Rhodospirillales bacterium | reverse complement strand
CCAGCGCCGTCTTGGTTTCGAGCTTCATCGCGGCGGATGCCATCGCGCGGATCGAACAATCGCGCCGCCCGGCCGTCAAGCGCCGGGATGGCCCGTTCGGCGCCCCCTCACTCCCTGCCGTCGATGGTGAGGTCGAAGGTGGCGACGCCCTGCGAGGTCGGCGGGCGGTGGAACACCTCGGGGTGACGCAGCGTGCGCACCGCGTCGTGGTAGCCCGCCTCCCAATGGTCGGTCATGGTCTGGCGCGAGAACTCGTAATCCTTCGAATGGCTCTCGTGGTGCTTCGCACGGTAGATCAGATGCACGATGTTGTAGACCCGCAAATCCGCATACTCGTTGAGCATGGCGAATTCGGGCGTCTTCTTCAGCTCCTCGGGAAGCCGCGGCAGCAGGCGGCCCAGCGCCGCCTTCACCCGCTGGCGGCGGCTGAATCCGTCGGTGTTGGCCCGCGTCCGGCTCGAATACTGGATCTCCTTGATGCGCACGAGGGCCTCGTCGATGGTGGCGGGGAAATCGCCGCGCGCGCTCCATAGATCGACCTGGAAGGCGAGCGTGTCGCGCCGCGGGCGGTTCTCCATCACCCATTGCAGCGGCGTGTTCGAGATCAGCCCGCCGTCCCAGTAGAACTCGCCCTCGATCTCGATCGCCGGGAAACCGGGCGGCAGCGCGCCGCTCGCCATGATGTGCTCGGGCGCGATGTGGTGCGTCTCGGTGTCGAAATAGACGAAATTGCCGCTGCGCACGTTCACCGCGCCGACGCTGAACCGCGTCTCGCCCGAATTGATGCGGTCGAAATCGACCAGCCGTTCCAACGTGCCCTTGAGCTCCATCACGTCGTAATAGCTGATCGCGTCCATGGTGCCGGGCGGCTGGAAATGCGGCGGCGGGAAGCGCGGCTTGAAGAATTCGTTGGCGCCCGTGATCAGCGCCTGGAAGGCGGCGATCTGGTTCGAGGCGGCGCGGGCGAAGTCGCCCTTGAAGCCCCATGTCTCGAAGTCCCGCGTCCAGTCCTGCATCGAGGGCGTGGTCACCGATTCCCAGAACCGGCGCAGCGCCTCCACCCGCGCTTCCGGCGGATTGCCGGCGATCAGCGCGCAATTCACCGCGCCGATCGAGATGCCGGCCACCCAGTTGGGATGGATGTTGGCCTCGGCGAGCGCCTGATAGACGCCGGCCTGGTACGAGCCCAGCGCGCCGCCGCCTTGCAGGATCAGCGCGATGCAGTCGAAGGGCGGGGCACCCGCGTCGCGATGCGATTTGTGCTTGCGCCGATTGCGCGGCGCGTCGTGCAGGGCGGCCGCATGCTGGCCATGGTCGTGCCCGTGGGCGTGGGTCTGGCCCGGCGGCGCGTGCTCCGCCTCGCGCGGCTTCTCGGCGACTTGCGCGCCGGCGGGCTGGGCCGGTTTGCGGGCCATGTCAGTAGACTTGCGGGACATACATGTCCTTGGGGATCGGGTTGCGGTGATAGTCGGCGTGGCGCACCCGGTCGGGCAGCACCACCTTGGTATGGTCGACGTCGCCATAGGGTACCACGCCGAGCAGATGGTGGATGCAATTCAGTCGCGCGCGCTTCTTGTCCACCGCCTCCACTACCCACCACGGCGCCTCGGCGATGTGGGTGCGCTCGAGCATCGTCTCCTTGGCCTTGGTGTAGTCCTCCCAGCGCCGCCGCGACTCGAGGTCCATCGGCGAGAGCTTCCACTGCTTGATCGGGTCGTGGATGCGCATCTCGAACCGCAGATGCTGCTCCTCGTCGCTGATCGAGAACCAGTACTTGACCAGCACGATGCCGGAGCGCACCAGCATGCGCTCGAATTCGGGCACCGAGCGGAAGAATTCGTCGAGCTCGGCTTCGTCGCAGAAGCCCATTACGCGCTCGACGCCGGCGCGGTTGTACCAGCTCCGGTCGAACAGCACGATCTCGCCGCCGGCGGGGAGATGGGGCACGTAGCGCTGGAAATACCATTGGCTGCGCTCGCGCTCGGAAGGAGCGGGCAGCGCGGCCACCCGGCAGACGCGCGGATTGAGCCGCTGCGTGATCCGCTTGATGACGCCGCCCTTGCCGGCGGCGTCGCGTCCCTCGAACAGCACCACCAGCTTGAGCTTCTGGTGCACCACCCAGTCCTGCAGCTTGACCAGTTCGCTCTGCAGGCGGAACAGCTCCTTGAAATAGACGTGCCGCGCGATCGAATCGACGCTGGGCGGATGCTCGCCCTCGGCGGCCAGCAGCCGGGACAGGCGCTCGTCGTCGATCTCCATCTCCAGCTCCTCGTCGAAGCTGTCGGCGATCTCCAGTTCCACCTTGCGCGCGAACTCGGCCGAACCGTTGCCGGGATGCCCGACCTTCTTGCCCATGCTCCGCCCCTCCCAGGCTCCGCCCGCGCCGGATTCTCGGCCTCGGGGCGGGGAGATCAAATTGCCGTTTGATGACCGAATCGCGCGGGCCTAGCCTGCCAGCATCGGCGCCAGGCCGGAAGAGTCATGAATCGGAAGCGGGCGATGGGCGGCGGGGAAGGCGAAGCGGGCGATGCCGCCACGCTGATAGGCCGCGGCAACGTGCTCGCCGCGGCGGGCAGGCTCGCCGAGGCGGAGTCGCTGTTCCGCCGCGCGGCCCTGCTCGCGCCCGCGCTCGGCCCCGCGCACTACAATCTCGGCAATGCGCTGCTCGAACAGGGGCGGGCCGCGGAAGCGGCCGCGGCCTATCATCGCGCGCTCGATCTCGCGCCCGAGGACGCGGACGCGCACAACAATCTCGCCAACGCGCTGCGCCAGCTGGGCCGGCTGGACGAGGCGGTGTTCCGCTACCGGCGCGCGGTGGAGCTGGCGCCCGGCGATGCCGAGGCGCGCAACAATCTCGGCGGCGCCTTGCGCGAATCGGGCCGTCCCGCGCAGGCGATCGAGGCGCATCGCGCCGTGCTCGCCCGCGATCCCGCCGACGCCGAGGCGCATTTCGGCATCGCCCAGGCGCTGCTTCTTATGGGAGACCTGCGCGAAGGCTGGGCGGA
>JASHSH010000172.1 GCA_030040955.1 Rhodospirillales bacterium | reverse complement strand
GGTGCGCGAGCCTGTGGGAACGGATGGGAAGCCCGGCCGAAATCGCGCTCGTCGAGCTCGGCCCCGGCAAGGGCACGCTGATGACGGATTTGCTGCGCGCCGCCGCGCTGCGCCCGGACTTCCGGCGCGCGTTGCGCATCCATCTGGTCGAGACCGGCCCGGTGCTGCGCGCGGCGCAAGCGGCCTCGCTCGCCGGCGCGGGCGCGGCCTGGCATGACGGGATCGAAACCCTGCCCGCCGCGCCCGCGCTGATCGTCGCCAACGAGTTCTTCGACGCGTTGCCGATCCGCCAGTTCGTCCGCCGCGCCGAAGGCTGGCGCGAGCGCATGGTGGACGCGGGCGGCGCGGGCTTCGTCTTCGCCGACGGGCCGCTCGCCGAGATCGAGGCGCCGGCGGCGCGGCCGGGCGATATTTTCGAATCCGCGGAGGCGGCGGCCCTTATCGCCGGCCGGCTTGGCGCGCGGCTCGCCGCGCAAGGCGGCGCGGCGCTGATCTTCGACTATGGGCATGCGCGCACCGCGTTGGGCGACACGTTGCAGGCGGTGCGCGGTCATATGCGCGCCGATGCGCTGGCCGAACCCGGCGAGGCCGACCTCACCGCGCATGTCGATTTCCAGGCCCTGGCCGAAGCGGCCCGGCCCGCACGCGCCTGGGGACCGATGGCGCAGGGCGCGTTCCTGCGCGCGCTCGGCATCGAGCTGCGCGCGGCCAAGCTGATGGAGGCCAACCCCGGCAAGGCGCGCGAGGTCGAGGCGGGCTTGCGCCGCTTGATCGACGCGGCCGAGATGGGCAACTTGTTCCAGGCGCTGGCGCTGACCCATCCCGACCTGCCCGCGCCGCCCGGATTTGCCGCCCCCCGATGACGCAGCCGATCGCCCTGCCCGCGCTCGCCGAGGACTCCGCGATCCGGCACGGATTTTTCACCCGCGAAGGCGGCGTCTCGCGCGGGGTGTTCGCCTCGCTCAATTGCGGCTTCGGCTCGGGCGATGCCCGCGCGGACGTGGCCGAGAACCGCGCCCGCGCGCTCGCCGCGATGAGGATGGAGGGCGCTGCCCTGCTCACCGTGCACCAACGCCACACCGCCCAGGTCGCGCTGCCCGACGCCGCGATTTGGGAACCGGACGCGCCTCCGGTTGCGGACGCGATCGTCACCGCGGCGGGCGGACGGGCGATCGGCGTGTTGACCGCGGACTGCGCGCCCGTGCTGCTGGCGGATGCGCAAGCGCGCGTCATCGGCGCCGCGCATGCGGGCTGGCGCGGCGCGCTCGCCGGGGTGATCGAGAACACGGTCGCGGCGATGGAGGCGCTCGGCGCGCGGCGGCGGCGCATCGTCGCCGCCATCGGCCCCTGCATCGGAGTCGATTCCTACGAGGTGGGGCCGGAATTCCCCGCGCCATTCCTGGCCGAGGATGCCGGCGCGGCGGCGCTGTTCGGCCCGCGCGACGCCGATGGCCGCTGCCATTTCGACCTTCCCGCCTATGTCGCGCGCAGGCTCGCCCGCGCGGGCGTGGGCCGGATCGAGATCGCCGCGCGCGACACCTGCGCCGAGGCCGCGAGCTTCTTCAGCTTCCGCCGCGCGACCAAGCAGGGCGAGCGCGACTACGGGCGGCTGCTGTCGGCGATCGCGCTCGGCCAATGATCCGCGCCCGCGCCATCGCCCGCCTCGCCTCGGCCGCCGCGCTGCTCGCGCTGGCGGCTTGCGGCAACGATCGCGCCTTTCCCGAATCGCACAACAATTCGCTCGTGGTCGATCCCAAGGTGACCGACTCGGTCGAGGTCCTGACGGTGCGCGAATCGCCTGGCCTGGCCGCCGCGCTGGTCGCGGCGCTCGCCGAGCGCGACGTGCTCGCCACCGCCGGCACGGTTGGCGGCCCGGCGCTGCGCGTGTGGGGGCGGGTGGAAGGCGGCGCGCTGGTCTGGCGCATCCTCGACCCCGCCGACAAGACCCTGGCGACCGCGCGCCAGACGCTGCCCGCGGGCGGAATCGCGGGGGCGGATGCGCGCCTGCTCGCCGAGGCGGCGGCGCCGATCGTGATCGACGAGCTGCGCGGCGGCGGCGCGGCGGCGGCGCCGGATACGCGCACGCCGGTGGTGGTGCGGGCGCGCGTGCCGGCGGGCTATGACGGGCACGTGCTCGCCCAGACCATGGCGGACAGGCTCGCCGGGCTCGGCATACGGGTGGCGGAGGCCGGCCCGGCCTCGGTCGAGGGCGTGATGCGCATCCTGCCCGGCGCCGGCGGGAACGATGTGGTGCAGCTGGATTGGGTTGTGCGCGGCACCACGGGCGCGGTGCTCGGCACCGTCTCGCAGGGAAGTCCCGTTCCGCGCGATTCCCTCGCCCCCGGCCAGGGATTCGATTCGATGGCGCGCGACATCGCCACCGCCGGGGCGCCCGCGGTCGCGCGCGTGATCAAGGCGAAGCTGGCGGCGCCGAAGCCGCAGTGATGCTCAGACCGCGGTGCCGCCGACGGTGAGCCCGTCGATGCGCAGGGTGGGCTGGCCGACGCCGACCGGCACGCTCTGGCCGTCCTTGCCGCAGGTGCCGATCCCGTCGTCGAGCTTGAGATCGTCGCCGATCATGGCGACCCGCTTGAGCACCTCGGGGCCGCTGCCGATCAGGGTCGCGCCCTTCAGCGGCGCGCCCAGCTTGCCGTCCTCGATGCGGTAGGCCTCGGTCGCCGAAAACACGAACTTGCCGCTGGTGATGTCGACCTGGCCGCCGCCGAACTGCACGGCATAGACGCCCTTCTTGACCGAGCGGAGTATCTCGTCGGGCTTGTGCGCGCCGGCCAGCATGAAGGTGTTGGTCATCCGCGGCATCGGATGGCAGGCATGCGACTCGCGCCGCCCGTT
>JASHSH010000171.1 GCA_030040955.1 Rhodospirillales bacterium | reverse complement strand
GGGGTTCCGCTTCATCCCTCTCGTTCCTCCCCGCGGGCCGCGGCTCTCCGGTCGCGGCCGCGTGTTTCGCTAGCGCAGGCGGGACAGATAATGCGACAGCGCCTTCATCTCCGTATCGCCAAGCGGATACATCACGTCGGCCATCGCGCCAACGCCCGAGCTGGTGCGCACGGCCGACTTGAAGTCGTGCAGCGCCTTGTTGAGATACTCCTCGCGCTGGCCGGCGAGGCGCGGGATGTTGTCCACCCCCTCGAAATGATCGCCGTGGCAATTGGTGCAGTGGACCGCTTGGGCCACCTTCTCGCCCAGATGCGTGTCGTCGGGCGCAGAATCAGCGGGCAGCGGCAGCTTCGCCGGCGGCAACGAGGCGAAATAGGCGCCCAGATTGCGCACATCCTCGTCGCTCAGCGGCTGCGCCATCGGGTTCATGATTTCGTTCTTGCGCGTGCCGTTGCGGAAGTAGACCAGCTGGAACTGCACGAACAGATCCGGCTGACCGGCCAGGTGCGGAATGTTCTCGGCGATCGAGACGCCGTCCGGCCCGTGACAGCCGACGCAGCCGGCCTCCGTCGCCTTCTGCTTGCCCTTGGCCGGCACGCCCTCCGCGGCGAGCGCGATGGCGGAGGCGACCAGCACCGCGCCGGCGAGGGCCGCGGCGGTAAACCTCATGGCTGACAATCTCGCATCCGAATGGACGAAAAAATTGCCTCGCCCGGGCGAGGGGAACTCGCTGCGGGCGAGGCGACAGAACTCCTTCAGGAAGGATTACTTGCCGTCATACCAGATGCGATAGATGGCTCCCGCCTGGTCGTCGGACACCAGCATCGATCCGTCCATCGGATTGACGATGATATCGTTCGGACGGCCCCAATACTTGTTGTCCTTGATCCAGCTCGCGGCGAACTCCTCCTGGGATACGCTCCTCCCATCGGGATCCGCCTGGATGCGGACGATACGGGCGCCGGTATGGATCTTCTGGTTCCAGCCGCCATGCTCCGCGAGGAAGATGTTGTTGCGGTATTCGGCGGGGAATTGCAGCCCGGTATAGAACTTCATGCCGAGCGGCGCCATGTGCGGGCCGAGGTTCAGCGCAGGCGCGGTGAATTCGCTGCACTTATGCCCCATGTTGAACCTCGGATCCGGCAGATCGCCCTGGTGGCAGTACGGATAGCCGAAATGCTCGCCGTACCTGGCGAGGTGATTCAGCTTGTCCGAGGGGATGCCGTCGCCCATCCAGTCGCGGGCGTTCTCGGAGAACCACAGCTGGCCGGTGCGCGGATCGACGTCGCCGCCGACGCTGTTGCGCTGTCCGACCGCCGCGACCTCGGAGAGGCCTTGGTCGGGATTGACGTGGCGATACTGCGCCGTGCCGGAGGGCGGCAGGCACACGTTGCAGGGCGGTCCGACCGGGATGTAGTACCAGCCGGGATTCTGCGAATCGGAAACCATGTACTTCCAGCCGTGCGCCGCGTAGGTCGGGAAGTCGCTGTACACCACTTCCTGCTTGGGCGCGTCGCGCGTCTTGTCGATGTCCGCGTACTTGTAGATCTTGCTCACATCGGTGACGTACAGGTTGCCGTTGAAGTAGCCGATGCCGGTCGGCATGTTCAGGCCCTTGATGATGACCTTGGCGGTCGGCTTGCCGCCTTCGTTGGTGATGGCGAACACATGGTCGGTCCAGCAGCCGGCGTAGAGGGTGCCGTCGCCGCCCCAAGCCATCTGGCGCACGCAGTCGACGCCGCTCACCCACACCTCGATGTGGAAGCCCGCCGGCAGCTTGATGTTCTCCTTGACCAGCTTCACCAGTTCGTCGTGAGGCGTCGGGGTGGGCTGTCCGGGATACGGACGCTCGCCGTGCTGGGCCGCGGTCTCGTCGCCCATGTACCAGTCGGACGGCGGATGCTCCCAATAGTCGCGCGTGTTGCCGTTGTATTTGATCAGCGCTTCGTCGGCCTTGGCGCTACCCCCCGCCCACAGCGTGATCCCGCCAATGGCCAAGCCGGCGACGCCGGCCGCGACCACCAGCGCGGACACAATTCGACCCTGTCTTGTCCTTCGCATGTTTTCCTCCGCACAAGAATTCGTTATGACGGCTGTTCGCCGCTTGGTTCCCTGTCACGCTGGATCCCCGTCTCGCAACAGGGCCGAACCACCCGTACCAGCATGTCAGACAAGCTTGAGACTACGGTTTCGCGGCACGTCAGACAAGCCCAAAATGATCCTAATTCGCGCCTCACTCCCAATCGCTGCCGGCGCGTTGTCAAACGATTGCGGAGAAGCGCGAAAATCGTCCCACTCCGCTGGACAAACGCACGCGCATGCCGTATTAGACCACAAGAGATAGGTTGCGCCCGTCCCACGGCGCACCACGTGGCCGGTGGCGCCGCGTTCGGCGGCGGGCCGCGCAAGAATCAGGACGGCTAGAATGGACGGAAGCGGAAGAACCTCGGCGACCCTCGGTGCGCAGCGGGGCGCATACACACGCCGGCTGCCCGACGAAATCGCGGCGGTGCTGGCGCAGGAGATCCGCGGCGCGGTATTGCAGCCCGGCGACTGCATTCCCTCGGAGAAGCAATTGTGCCTGCGCTTCGGCGTCAGCCGGACGGTGGTGCGCGAGGCCATCTCGCAGCTCAAGTCGGACGGATTGGTGCGCTCCGAACAGGGGCGCGGCGCGTTTGTCGCCGACGCCAGCCAGACGGCGGTGTTCCGCATCTCCCCCGAATGCTTCGCCAAGCGCAAGGAGCTGGGCCAGATCCTCGAATTGCAGACCAACGTCGCCGCCCAGGCCGCGGCGCTGGCCGCCAAGCGCCGCTCGGCGAGCCACCTCGCCATGATGCGGCGCACGCTGGACCGCATGACCGAGGCGCTGGCCTCCGGTCCCGGCGCGGCCGAGCGCTGGGTGGAGGCGGAGAACGAGCTCTACCACACCATCGCCGAGGCTTCCGGCAATCCGTATTTCGTCGAGTTCCTGTCCTTCCTGCGCTCGCGCATCGGCACCCGGCTCCACGGCGTGGTGGTCAAGAATGCGCGCGCCGTCGAAGTCAGCGCCACGGTGATGCCCGAGCATCGCGCGATCTTCGAGGCGATCAAGCGCCGCGACGTCGAGCGGGCGCAGAACCTCGTCAACGCGCATTTCGCCGCCGCCGCCGCGCGCCTCGCTGCGCGCGCCGATCTCGTCGACGTCTGAGCCCGGGTCGAGTCCGGGCGCCGCTTGGCGGGCGATCAGTTCTGCGCGCCGCCGGGCGTGGTTGCGTGCGAGGGCGGGTCGATCGGCAAGCCCAGATCGATCGGGTCGTCGGCGTCGATCAGCCGCTGCGCCTGGATCATCGCCTGAAACGGGCCGCCGGAGCGGTTGACCGAGGCCAGCGCCAGCACCGAGGAAGTCTCCGCGACGCCGGTCCAGAACCGGTAGACCTGCACATGGACGGACGCGTCGGGCACGTCGATGCTCTGGTCCTGGTCGGCCTTGACCTGCACGCCGGGCTTGCTCATGCCCTCGACGATCTTCTTGAAGGCCGCCTCGATCTCGGCCTGGTCCGCCTTCTGCGCCCAGATGATGCAGGATTCGGGATCGGTGCGGATCGACAGCACGAAATGTCCGTCGGGTCCGGGAACCGCCCAGGCCTGGCCCATATTGACCACGCCGCCGCCCGCCACCGCGTGCTCGTGGGTGACGTGCGACTGCCGATAGCCGAGGAACACCGCCAGCGCATCCGGATTGACGATGGGAGCCAGGTCGCGGCTGAACGCCCAAGTCTGCACCTGTTCGAGATGGCCGAAATTCTGTACGCAGGCCTGATCGAACAATTTCATGGTGAACTGCGCCGCGACGTCGTCGGCCTGCGCCGGCGTCTGGCCGAGCGCGGCGGCGGCGAGGAGAGCGAAGGCGAACCGTTTCATGGGATGCGTTTCCTTTCCATTTGCGCGACTCTACCGCGCGGCGCCGCGGTTTGCGAATGGGCAGACGGTCACGTTCTTCCGCCGGTTTGCGGCGGCAGCATGCGATCGAGCGTTCCGTCGCGGCGGATCATCACATGCCAGGCGGTGCCGGCCACATGCAGCAGCACCAGCAGGTAGAGCAGCCATTGGACGGCGAGGTGGATTTGCTTGGCAACCAGGGCCACATCGTCGTTGCGCGGCAGGCCGGGCAGGTCGAACAGGCCGAAATAGACGATGCCCTGCCCATCGCTCGCGGAATGGACATAGCCGCTGATCGGCATCAGCAG
>JASHSH010000170.1 GCA_030040955.1 Rhodospirillales bacterium | reverse complement strand
ATGGGAGGCTCCGCGCGATCCTCGAAATCGCCCGGCGCTTTCGAGCAGCGCTCCCGCCGGACTGGATGCAGTTGACCGACGATGAACTGCATGGCGGGCACGAAGAGGCCATTCGGAGCGCGATTGAACCGGACGCGAGTGAACCTAGAAACGGGGCGCCCGTCGCATCCGATTCGTTCGAGGCGCGCATGCGGGCCATCCGCCGCATTCAGGAACGCGTCGCCGCGCTTCCCGTGCTCGATCCGAGTTTCTCGGAAGACGATCTCTACGATGAGCACGGTCTGCTCCGGTGATCGTAGTCGACACTTCGGCGCTCCTCGGCATCATTTTTCGCGAATCGGATTGGGAGGAGTTGTCGATCGCCGTCGCGAAAGCCGATCGTCGGGTGATGTCGACCTTCAGCTATTTCGAGGCGTCCGCGGTCCTCTCCCACCGGCTCGGTTCGGCCGCGATCGACATTCTGGACGACACCCTGATCGACCCGGGATTGGAGTTACTGGTCTTCGATCGCGTGCAGGCCGAATTGAGCCGGAACACCTATCGCCGCTATGGCAAGGGACACCACCCCGCGGCATTGAATTTGGGCGACTGCGTCTCCTACGCCCTCGCCAAATCGCTCGGCGCGCCGCTTCTGTTCAAGGGGACGGATTTCGAGCGCACCGACGTCCCGGTCTGGCGGCCGGCGCGCTGACCCGGGCCACGCGCGCCGCCTCCGCCGCGCGCATGGCCAAACTGTGGCGGGCGAAGGAGAGATGGGCCAAAAACTCGCCACATTCGATTTGCACTGACTCTCGCGGGACGGGTTCGTAGGGCATTGCCATGGCCGTGGCCCTAGGCTATGCAGTCGCCAACGAAGCGTCCGGCAAAGAACGAGAGATCGACCCAGTTCGCCAGGCCCGCTCGCGGCCGGGCGGTCGCCAATTACGAGGTCCGAACATGCGCAATGCCTTTCTCGCGGCAACGTTCTTCCTTTTGCTCGGCTCCGCATCCTGGGCGGCCGACAACACTTCGCCGGCGATCGGCAATGTGCAGGGCGTCTATCTCGTCGCACCCTTCCCGGCGGTAACCGTGGCGGCGCCCACCGCCTCGATCGCGCTCAAGCTGCACAACTACGCGGCGCCGCCCGAGGAAGTCGCCCTTTCGGTCACCGGGGTGCCCCCGGGCTGGAAGGCCGAGTTCCTTGGCAACGGGCAGCCGGTCACCGCAGCGATGGCCGGCACCGGCGAGACGCTCGATCTCCAGCTTCGCCTCGACATCCCGACCGACAGCAAGTCGAACAGCGCCGAGCTGGTGCTCCATGCCGACGGGCACGAGGCCAAGGTCAACCTGCCGCTGCATGTCGCGCTCGGCAACGACCTGCCGGTCAGCCTGTCGCTGAAGCCCGAACTGCCAGCGCTGAAGGGCAGCCCCTCGGCCGCTTTCTCCTACAACCTCACGCTCCAGAACGAGAGCGGCAAGGACCTGCTTGTCAGCCTGGGCGCCGATGCGCCGCAGGGCTTCCAGGTGTCCTACACCAAGCAGTACGACAGCCAGGAGATCAGCTCGCTGCCGGTGAAGGCGGGCGAATCGGTGACCGTGTCGCTCAAGCCGCATCTGCCCGATGGCGTGGTCGCCGGCACCTACCAGATCGACGCCAAGGTCTCCGCCGCGGGCGTCGAGGCCTCGTCGCCGCTCACGCTCCAGATCGTCGGCCAGCCGAAGCTCGCGCTGTCCACCAAGGACGGTCGGCTTTCCGGCGAGGCCGAGGCCGGCAAGGCTACCCAGATCGCCCTCGTCGTCACCAACACCGGAACGGCGGTGGCGCAGCACATCACCATGTCGACCTACCCGCCGAGCAACTGGAAGGCCGACTTCGACCCCAAGACGATCGACAAGATTGACCCCAACGGCAAGGCGAACGTCACCGTGACGATCACGCCCGGCGAGAAGGCCGTCGCCGGCGACTATATGAACACCTTCACCGCCTCGACCGAGGGCAGCTCGTCGAACGCCGACTACCGCGTCACGGTGACCACCTCGACCATGTGGGGCATCGTCGGCATCATCATCATCGCCGCCGCCCTGCTCGCGGTTCTGGGCGCGGTCGCTCGGTTCGGACGTCGATGAGCGAGCGGGCGATCGACGCCCGCGGCCTCGTCAAGCGCTACGGCGAGGCCACTGCGGTCGCGGGGATCGATCTCGCCGTCTCGCGCGGCGAGATTTTCGGCCTGCTCGGACCGAACGGCGCGGGCAAGACCACGGTGATCCTGATGCTGCTCGGCCTGACCGAGCGCAACGCGGGCACGGTCGAGGTGGCCGGCTTCGACCCCGACCGCCATCCGCTCGAGGTGAAGCGCCGGGTCGGCTATCTGCCCGACTCGGTCGGCTTTTACGACAATCTCACCGCGCGGCAGAACCTCAACTATATAGCGCGCCTGGCCGGCATCTCGCGCGGCGAATCGGCCGGACGAGTCGCTGATTCGCTCGCCCGCGTGCGGCTCTCCGACGTAGCCGACCATCGCGTCGCCACCTTCTCCCGCGGCATGCGCCAGCGCCTCGGCGTCGCCGAGATCTGGCTCAAGCGCGCGCAGGTGGCGATCCTCGACGAGCCGACCTCGGGGCTCGATCCGCAATCGACCCATGAGCTGCTCGACATGATCCGCGGCCTCAAGCAGGACGGGATCGCGGTGCTGCTGTCCTCGCACCTGCTCGACCGGGTGCAGAGCGTGTGCGACCGGGTCGCGCTGTTCAACCTCGGCCATGTCGTGCTGCAAGGCACCGTTCCCGAGCTGGCCCAGTCGGTCCTGGGCGGCGGCATCATCATCGATGTCGACGCGACCGGCGCCAACGTCGCCGCCGCTCTCGCCGCGGTGCCCGGCGTGCGGCGCGCCGAGCGGGGCGCGGGCACGCGGCTGCGCGTCTATGCCGAGCGCGACGTCAGCACCGAGCTGGCGGCCGCGGTGGTCGGCTCGGGCGGCAAGCTGATCCGCCTGGCGCCCGAGGAACC
>JASHSH010000169.1 GCA_030040955.1 Rhodospirillales bacterium | reverse complement strand
GCGCATCGCCGCCGGCGAGCCGCTCGGCTACGGCCAGGAGGCGGTGCGCTTCGCCGGCCACGCGATCGAGTGCCGCGTCAACGCCGAGGACCCGGTCAGCTTCGTGCCCTCGCCCGGCAAGGTGGGGCGCTACCATCCGCCCGGCGGACCCGGCGTGCGCATCGATTCCGGGCTTTATGCCGGCTGCGCGGTGCTGCCGCACTATGACAGCCTGATCGCCAAGCTGATCGTGCACGCGCCCAGCCGCGAGGATTGCCTGCGCCGGCTGCGCCGCGCGCTCGGCGAATTCGTCATCGACGGGATCAAGACCACCCTGCCGCTGTTCACGCGCCTGCTCGACGATCCCGATTTCGCGCGCGGCGCCTACGACGTGCACTGGCTCGAACGCTTCGCCGGGGGCGGGCCGTGAGGGCCGGAGCGGCGCGATGGGCCCGCTGACGCCCTCGCAGCTGCTGCGCGCCTACGCGCTCGGCGTGTTTCCGATGGCGCGCCACCGCGACGACCCCCGCCTGCACTGGATCGATCCGGCCGAGCGCGGCATCCTGCCGTTCGACGGGTTCCACGTGCCGCGCTCGCTCCGGAAGACGCTGCGGCGGGGGAACTACCGCGTCACCTGCGACCGCGCCTTCGAGGCGGTGGTGCGCGGTTGCGCCGAGCCCGCCGCCGACCGGCCGGAGACCTGGATCAACCACGAGATCCTTCGCCTGTTCGTCGAACTGCACCGGATCGGCATGGCGCACAGCGTCGAGACCTGGGCGGGCGACGAGCTGGTCGGCGGGCTGTACGGCCTCTCGCTCGGCGGGGCCTTCTTCGGCGAGAGCATGTTCAGCCGCGAGGCGGATGCGAGCAAGGTGGCGCTGGTGCATCTGGTCGCGCGCCTGATCGCGGGCGGCTACAGCCTGCTCGACACCCAGTTCGTCACCCAGCACCTGGCGCGGTTCGGCGCCGTCGAGGTGCCGCGCTGGCACTATCTGCGGCTGCTCGGCGAGGCGCTGGACCGGCGCGCCACCTTCTACTGCGAGCTGCCGGGCGATCCCTTGGACGTACTGTCGGCGCAGTCGACCACCCAGATGTCGTAGACCGGGTCCTCGAGCGCCGAGAGCGCGGGCGAGGAGGCGAACATCCAGCCGCGGAACACCGAGGCCGCCGCCGCGCCGGACTTGATCTCCCAGATGTCGAGGAACGCGGCCGCCTCGGGCTTCTCCTCGGGCGGGCGCTTGCGGCAGGTCCGCGCGATGATCTCGAGCGTGCCGAAATGCACGGTGGCGCCGACCGGCGCCTCGATCGAAAGCACGCGGCCCGTCACCTTGTCGAGCCCGCGCAGCAGCGCGGTGTCGAACACCAGATCCTCGGCGTAAGCGGGCGCGCAGGCGAGCACGAGCAGGACCGGCGCGGCGAGCGGGATGCGCCTCACGGCTTGGCGCCCTCGCCCCCCTTGGCCGCGCCGTTCCCCGATTGCCCGCCCGAATTGTCGCCCCCGGTGGCGAGGAAGATGATCTGCCCGACCAGCTCCTCCAGCGACTGGTAGGGCTTGGTCTGGGTGATGGTCGCGCCGGGCTGGAGCATCTTGGCGCTCTTGCCCGGGATCAGCTTGAGGAACTTGTCGCCCAGCAGCCCTTCGCTGTCGACCGTCGCCACCGTATCGTCGGGCAGGCGGATGTCCGGGCTGATCGACATGCGCACGACGGCGTTGAAGCTGTCCGGATCGATGCTCTGGCCGAGCACCGTGCCGACCTTGATGCCGTTGATCCGCACATCGGCCCCGCCGGTGAGCCCGCCGACCGAGGCGAAGGAGGCGGACAGCGGATAGCCCTTCACCTTGCCGAGATCGGCCTGGGTGTAGGCGAAGACCAGGAAGAAGGCGGCGACCAGGAGGACCACCGCGCCCATCACGGTCTCGATCGGATTGCGCCGCATCGCGCCCCCTATTTGGCCGCCGGCGGCGGGGCTTCCGCCCGCTTCGCCTTGGCCTGGGAGATGATCAGGTCGAGGATGTCCGTGACGTTCATCGAATCCTGGGTGAAGCGGAACTCCGCGCCGGGCTTGAGCGCGGCCTCGTCGGCGCCGGGCTGGAGCGAGATGAACTTCGAGCCCAGCAGCCCGTCGGTCTCGACCAGGGCGGCGCTGTCGTCGGGGAGCTGCACGCCGGGATCGATGCGCAGGGTGACGACGGCGCGGAACTTGTCGTCGAGCCGGCTCGACACCACCTTGCCCTCGGTGATGCCGGCGAGGCGGACATCGCTGCCGATGCCGATCCCGTCGATCTTGTTGAAGCGCGCCAGCAGCTCGTAGCCGGCGACCTGGGTGCGCCCGGCGCTGCCATAGGCGAAGACGAGCAGCGCGATGCCGGCCAGCACCACCGCCGCGCCGATGGCGGTCTCGCGGCCGAGCGCCTGGGTGTCGTTCATGCCCGACCCCGCGCCGGCTCAGGACGGGCGCCAGGGCTCGTAGTCGCCGGTGGCGTGCTGACGATGGCCGCCGCGCAGATCGTGCCCGGGCGGCAGATAGGCGTCGGGCATGCCGGTGCGGTTGGGCACATGCGGCGCGACCCAGGGCTTGTCGGAGGGCGGCGGCAGCGCCGAATCGGTCGTGTAGTGCAGCCAGGCGTGCCATTCGGGCGGCACGCGGTCGGCCTCGGCCGCGCCCTTGTAGACCACCCACCGCCTGGCCTTGCGCCCGGGGATCGGCCGGCGCTCGACATAGTAGCGGTTGCCCTGCGCATCGGCGCCGACGAACCGGCCGCGGGCCCAGGTGAACAGGCGGGTGCCGATGGTCATGGGGCGATTTCCTGGCTGGCGGGGAGCATCCGGCATCGGACTATAGGCAACTCGCGGGGGAAGCGTCCAGCGCGGTTCCGCGGAAGTCGGGAATCGGCCAAGTCGCCGATGTCCCGTGAGGCCTAGTCTCTGGTCAGAACGGCGGCGAAACGGAACTCCCAGTACCCGAAGACTTCGGGCCGTCGCCGCGGAACCGCACGTGCCGCGCGGCGCGATCACGTTTCGGGGAATGCCGCGTATGAGAATGCGATCGCATCGTCTCGCTAAGTTGCCTTGGCCTTGGTGCCCGGCTTGTGGTGGGAGCGACCTGCCGAGAAATGGAGGACCGACAGCACTCGCAACCTCACGTCCACGGGAAAAGTGAACCGCGCCAGTACAATTCCTAGCGCCAGCGCGAAGGTGGCGATGCCCCAGTAAATGACCAATGTCGGCGTGACATACTCAGACATTTCTGTCCTCCTGCGACATCTCACTCGGGCACGTAAGCGATGCGAAGCGCGATCCCGATTTCGGTGACCAGGCTAACACCTAGGGTGATTCCGACTATGGTGAGGTCGTAAGACAAATCGTCGCTGTCGAGCTGACCGGATGCTTCGTCGAAACGCAACGTTCCGTAAATGACGATGATAAGATAGTAGACGGAGACTATTATTCCAAGAGCGCGAGGCCAGCCGGATTGTGTCGCCCCATCGCGAAACAAATGATCGATGATGTTCGAAAAGGAGAATACGGACATCACAATGACAACAAAGAAAAAGTCTCTGAAATAACCCGCCTGATTGATCAACGCGGCCATTTTTACGATGTCGACGCCGAGTCGAGCATGCGCGGCATGCACGGAAGGCACGACGCCGACGATGACCGCGAGCAACCAAACCGCCGAGCGGATCAGGCATTCTCGCATTGTTTGCGCTTCCCCCAGAACCTGCGCGCTTTTGGTGAGAATATAGCTGGCGCGTCCTTGGGGTCAATTTGCGAGAGAACGTGCCGATTTCGATGCCTCGGGAGGAAGGCGAAACGGCCCCCCACGACCTCGAATCGTCGCAATCCCCGCCCGGCGCGTCATCCAAGCGCCACAAAACTCGATCGCTCCCCCGCCGCCGCGGACCTCAACCAGCATGTTCACTGCGCGGCCCAAGTGGTTTTGCGCTGTCACGGAATCTGTCAACAGGTATTTTCGCACTTATCCACATATAGTCAAATTGACCGTCATGAAACCACAAGATATGGTGCATACCCTCGAATCGCGGCCTCCCCGGAGCCGAATTTGGGGTTGGCGGGGGCTCGCGGCCGAGAGGGTGGGTCAGGGGGCACGTCCATGCGCATCGCACGTCATTTCACCGAGGCCGACAAGTCCGCCTACGAGGGCATCGAGTTCCGCGCCACGACCAGCGAGATCCGCAATCCGGACGGGTCGGTGGTGTTCGCCCAGGAGGGCATCGAGATGCCGGCGGACTGGTCGCAGGTGGCGTGCGACGTGGTCGCCCAGAAATATTTCCGCAAGGCTGGCGTGCCGGCCCAGCGCGACCTGCGCCCGGTGCCGGAGAGCGGGATTCCGGCCTGGCTGTGGCGCAAAATCCCGGTCGACGCCAAGGGCAAGGCCGGCGGCGAGACCTCGGCCCGGCAGGTGTTCGACCGCCTCGCCGGCACCTGGACCTATTGGGGCTGGAAGGGCGGCTATTTCACCGAGGAGGCGGACGCGCGCGCCTTCCACGACGAGATGCAATTCATGCTCGCCCGCCAGATGGGCGCGCCGAACAGCCCGCAATGGTTCAACACCGGGCTGCACTGGGCCTATGGGATCGACGGGCCGAGCCAGGGCCACTATTACGTCGAGCACCGCAAGGGCGCGATCGCCAAATCGACCAGCGCCTATGAGCGGCCGCAGCCGCATGCCTGCTTTATCCAGTCGATCCAGGACGATCTCGTCAACGAGGGCGGGATCATGGATCTCTGGGTGCGCGAGGCGCGCCTGTTCAAATACGGCTCCGGCACCGGCACCAACTTCTCCGCCCTGCGCGGGGAGAACGAGCGCCTGTCGGGCGGCGGCAAGTCGTCGGGGCTGATGAGCTTCCTCAAGATCGGCGACCGCGCGGCCGGCGCGATCAAGTCGGGCGGCACCACGCGTCGCGCGGCCAAGATGGTGGTGGTCGATGTCGACCATCCCGACATCGAGGACTTCATCGCCTGGAAGGTAACCGAGGAGCAGAAGGTGGCCGCCATGGTGGCGGGCTCGCGGCTGGCCAACCAGCATCTCAAGGCGATCCTGGCCGCGGCGCGCGCCTGGGACGGCGCGGCGCAGCCCGAGCAGCGCCTCGACCCCAAGGTCAACCGGGCCTTGCGCAAGGCGATCGCGGCGGCGCGCGCGGCCCAAATCCCCGAACTGTTCGTCCAGCGCGTGATCCAGTACGCCAGACAGGGCTACACGGATATCGAGTTCCCGCAGTTCAACACCGACTGGGACGACGAGGCGTATCTGACCGTCTCGGGACAGAACTCCAACAATTCCGTGCGGGTGACCAACGAATTCCTGCGCCGCGTGGACGCTGACGGCGATTGGGAGCTGACCCGGCGCACCGACGGCAAGGTTTCGAAGAAGCTGAAGGCGCGCGAGCTGTGGGAGAAGATCGCCGAGGCGGCCTGGGCCTGCGCCGATCCGGGGCTGCAATTCGACACCACGGTGAACGAGTGGCACACCTGCCCCGAATCGGGGCGGATCAACGCCTCGAACCCGTGCTCGGAATACATGTTCCTCGACGACACGGCGTGCAACCTGGCCTCGCTCAACCTGCTCGCCTTCCGCCGCGCCGACGGAACCTTCGACATCGAGGGTTTCCGCCACGCCGTGCGGCTGTGGACGGTGGTGCTGGAAATCTCGGTGATGATGGCGCAGTTCCCCTCCGCCCGGATCGCCGAGCTTTCCTACCGCTACCGCACGCTGGGCCTGGGTTTCGCCAATATCGGCGGGCTGCTGATGGCGCAGGGCCTGCCCTATGACAGCGAGGCCGGGCGCGCCATCTGCGCCGCGATCACCGCGCTGATGACCGGCGAATCCTACGCCACCTCGGCCGAGATGGCGGAGGAGGTCGGCCCCTTCCCCGGCTTCGAAGTGAACCGGGTGGGGATGCTGCGCGTGATCCGCAACCATCGCCGCGCCGCGCATGGCGAGGCGGCCGGCTATGAGGGGCTGTCGGTGGCCCCGGTGCCGCTCGACGCCAAGGCTTGCCCGGACGCCGATCTGGCCGCGTCGGCCCGCGCGGCCTGGGATCGCGCGCTGGAATTGGGCATGAAGCACGGCTATCGCAACGCCCAGGCCACCGTGATCGCGCCCACCGGCACCATCGGGCTAGCGATGGATTGTGACACTACCGGGATCGAGCCCGATTTCGCGCTGGTGAAGTTCAAGAAGCTGGCCGGCGGCGGCTATTTCAAGATCATCAACCGCACGGTGCCGCAGGCGCTCGCCACGCTCGGCTACAGAGAGGCGCAGGTCGAGGCGATCGTGACCCATGCGGTGGGCCACGGCACGCTCAAGGACGCGCCCGGCGTCAACCACGACGCCTTGCGCGCGCGCGGCTTCGACGATGGCGCCATCGAGCGCATGGAAGCGGCGCTGGCGAGCGCGTTCGACATCAAGTTCGCGTTCAACAAATACACGCTCGGCGAATCCTTCTGCCGCGAGACGCTGAAGATTCCCGCGGCCCGGCTCGACGATCCCGGCTTCGACATGCTGGACGCTCTCGGCTTCGCAAAGGCCGAGATCGAGGCGGCGAACCTGCACGCTTCCGGCGCGATGACGCTGGAGGGCGCGCCGCATCTCAAGCCAGAGCATCTGGCGGTGTTCGACTGCGCCTCCCCGTGCGGGCGCACCGGCAAGCGGTTCCTTTCGGTCGAGAGCCATATCCGCATGATGGCGGCCGCGCAGCCCTTCGTTTCGGGCGCGATCTCGAAGACGATCAACATGCCGAACGGCGCCGCGGTGGAGGATTGCGCGAGCGCCTATATGCTGTCCTGGCGGCTGGGGTTGAAGGCCAACGCGCTTTATCGCGACGGCTCCAAGCTCAGCCAGCCGCTCCAGGGCACGCTGCTCGAGGACGCAGCGGAATTGGTCGACGAGATCGCCGAGAAGCCGGCCGCCGCGCGTGCCGAGATCGTGGCCGAGCGGATCGTGGAGCGCATCGTCGAGCGCGAGGTGCGCCGGCGCACGCGCCTGCCCGAGCGGCGCAAGGGCTATACCCAGAAGGCCATCGTGGGCGGGCACAAGCTCTATCTGCGCACCGGCGAATACGAGGACGGGCGGCTGGGCGAGATCTTCATCGACATGCACAAGGAAGGCGCCGCCTTCCGCGCGATGATGAACAATTTCGCCATCGCCATCTCGATGGGGCTGCAATACGGCGTGCCGCTGGAGGAGTATGTGGAGGCGTTCACCTTCACCCGCTTCGAGCCGAACGGGATCGTGGAGGGCAATGCCGCGATCAAGGCCGCGACCTCGATCATCGACTATATCTTCCGCGAGCTCGCGATCTCGTATCTGGGGCGCAACGACCTCGCGCATGTGCCGCCGGCCGACGCCACGCCCGACACGATCGGCGGCGGCGTGAGCGAATCGACCCGGCCGCCGGGCGGCGCGGTGGTGGAGCGCCAGGTGATCAGCCAGGTGAGCAAGGGCTATGTGCGCTCGAACCTCCTCGTGCTGCGGGGCGGCGCGGGGGCGGCACCGGCTTCCGTGGGGTCCGGCGTGGCGTCGAGTGCGGTATCGGCGGGTGCGGTGACGGCGAGCGCAGTGACTGGGGCGGCGGCGCCGGCGTTGCAGACCGCGACCGCGTTGCAGGCGGGCGTGGCGCAGGTGGCGGTGGCGGCCGAGACGGTGGTGCGGGCGTTCGACGCGCGCGCCGAGGCGATCCTGGCCGCGCGGCTGAAGGGATACGAGGGCGATTCCTGCTCCGAATGCGGCAACTTCACGCTGGTGCGCAACGGCACCTGCATGAAATGCGACAGTTGCGG
>JASHSH010000168.1 GCA_030040955.1 Rhodospirillales bacterium | reverse complement strand
GCGGCCGCCTACTCGCGCCGGGCGAGCAGCTCGATTCCGTTGCCGCCCGGCCCCAGACGGACCGGGCGCAGGCCGCAGGCTTCGCACAGCCGCCGCACCCGCGCGATCGTGAACAGGTGCTTGTAGCGGTCGGTCAGCGAATCGTGGGTGTCGAGATATCCCCAGTCGCGCAGATCGCTCTCCGACAGGCCGAAATCCTTGCGATGATAATAGGTGACGATCGGCGAGAGGCGCGTCAGCAGAAGGTAGCCGATCAGGCTTCGGCCGAAGCGCCGGTGGATCGGCTCGAACAGCTCGTAGAGCCGGGTGACCGCGGCGAACGACCGATCGGGCGGCAATCCGCGCAGCAGCAAGCGGGCAAGGTTGAGGCCGAACCGCGTCAGGAAGCTCAGCCGCAGCCGATAGAAATCGACGGCAACCAGGCCTCCCGGCCGCACCTTGCGCGCGAGGCCGGCCAGCGTGCGCGCGGGATCGGGCGTGTGCTGGATCATCCCGATGCAGATCGCCGCGTCGAACGAGTCGTCGGCGAACGGGAGTTCGTACACGCTGGCCTGCGCGAAGCGGATATTGGCCCGATTTCCGTTGTTGCGGCGGTTGGCTTCGATCGCGTTCGACATGTCGAGCGTGTAAAGTTCGGCCGCGTGCTCCGCGAGGATTTCGGTGAATCGACCCGCGCCCGAACCAACTTCGAGCACGCGCTTCCCCGCCACGGGCTCGAATCCGCCACCCAGGATGCGCAGCAGACGTTCGCGGCTGACCGGACGGCCGGTGTGCGAATCGAGTTGGGTCCGGGCGAAGCGGATCCACTGGTTGCCGAAGGCCGCCGCGTATCCCGATTCTGCGAAACGGGCGATGCCGTCGACCACGGGATAGGTATCACCCGAAGCCGAGCGCAATTCGCCTTCGCGCTCCTCCAGCGGCGAGAGGTCGTGCGGGGAAACGTAGCTTGGGTTCAACTTGCGGGACACCTACGGCCAGCGGTCCGACGGACCGACCGGAAGGGCGCCGACTTCGGTCACGGCGTCCGTCTATTTGACCGCATCGACCTGGAAGGTCAGATGCGGCTGGTTGGTGTCGAAATACCGCCGGTCGCGCATCGTGGGGCTGATGCTTTGGCCCGGCCCGTTGACGAAAATCTCGGAGAATCCGACCCGGCGCAGCAGCGCGCCCGCCTTCTCCGCGCTCCACCAGCTGGTGTGATTGAACGGATCGACTCGCGGCTTGGTCACCTCGCACATGCCGCTGAGCGTGTCCCACGCGCCGGCGAAGCCCTTCGCGTCGAATAGCGCCTTGATCTCGGCATCGGACAGTCGCGGCCGCCCCTTCTGGTCCTTGCCCACGATGAGCTGACTGGCGCCGAAGCAAACCATGACCTGGGTAGGCGTGAGCGGTTCCATGTCGCGGAAGAAGATGGGATCATTGCGCCGCCACATGTCGTAGGCGGTGCGCGCGTCGGGCGCCGCCACCCGGAACACAGCTCCCGGCTTCAATATCCGATACGACTCGCGGAACATGAACTCGACTTCCGCGTCGGTCAGATGCTCGATCATGTGCTGGGTGTGGGTGCAGGACGCGGTGCCGCTTTCGACCGGAAACGGGCGCAGCGTGGCGACATCCCAGTCGATATAGGCGCCGCCGTATTCCGGGGCGGTCATGTAATGGTCGACCGAGGTCCAGGCGTCGTGGAACCATCCGCCCGCTCCGAAGCTGTAGAAGCGCCGGTTCTCGACGGCGTCCTTGCCGTAAATCGTCACATACTCGTCGAGCGTCAGATTCTGCTTGCGCCGCCTCGGCAGATAATCGTCGCCGAGCTTCACCTCCACCTTCAGATGAAGCGGGCCGAGAAGCCTGTCGAATATCGGTTGCAAGCGGTATTTGACTCGCCAGCGCCGCCAGTAGGTCCTCAGGATCGACATTCCGTCACCAAATCATGCGCCATTCCGCCGGCATCCGACCGCGCCACGCCAAGCAGCCCGGCATGCTCGCCCGATCGGCTCGCGCTCTCACTTCATTCCGAGGCATTCAGGCCGCGGCCAAATCTCGAAAGGCCGTCGCCCAGCGCGCGAACCCCGGATTCAGGCCGACCGCCTTCTCGAAGCGCACGCGGATGGCCTCGGTCTGTTCCGACGGCGGAATTCCGATGACCAGGCCCGCCGCCTTGGCGTCGGACTCGTAGCCGGGAGGGAAATCGCGCGGGAACCGCATGCGGACCGCGTCGGCATAGAAGGGATACTCGCCGTTCGGCGATTCCAATTCCTTGTTGGCCCGGGTCACCATGTTCGCGACATATTGCTGATAGCAATCGGGGCGGCTCGCGTTCCAATAGATGACGTACTTGGTCTTGTCGGGCGGAACGTCGGTCGCCTTGCCGGATCCGAGATTCAACTTCCGCGCCATGGCCGGCATCGTGGACGCGTGCGGCAAGCGCGAATCGAACATCACGAGCGTTCCCGGCCGCACCCGAATCTGCGTGGGCCAGTACCGCTCGCCGACGATGTTGAAGATGCGCTTGGCATAAAATCGGAAGTCGATTCCGCCGAACTTCAGCGGAAATCGATGCCCGCCGCTCACCACCTGAATCGTGCCGCCCCATTCGGGGTCGTGATCCTGCAGGAACAGCCCGCATTTCGCGAAGCGATAGCGCGGGTCCATCAGATACGCCACATGCCCTTCGTTTCCCGCGTCCTCATGCCATCCCATCCGGGTCAATTTGCGCTTGCCGGTGGTGAACCCGTTGCGCGGCACGCTCAGTTCGGTGGTGATCGCGCATCCCTCGCCCATCAGCTCCTTCATCGCCGCGACCACCGCGGGTCTGAACATGATGGAGCGGACGGGGCGAATCCAGTGGCACATGGACATCGGCATTTGCGCGAGACCCGCCACGCCCTGCAGCATGCCGAGACGAGCCCACTCTCGATCCAGAAATGCGCGCAAGTCCGCGACCTCGGCATCGGTCAATATCGGGACAGCGACCCAGCCGTAGCGTTCGTAATGACGCGCCAATTCGCTCAAGCTCTGCCTTCCTCGACCCGCGGTCTTCGCCAGCGCCGAAATAAGATGAAAAGAGGGTCGGGCGTCAAGGGTCGGCCGGGTCCGGCATCCGACCGACGCGTGCGACGCGACGACCATTTGCGCGGCGTCGGACGCAAAAAGCCGGTCAATCCTTCTTCGCCGCCGCCGCCGGGGCGCGGCAAGGGTTCGGCGTACTGCCGTCCGCCGCGCCGAGCGGCGAGTCGCCGCGAAATATCGGCAGCAGGATATCGGCCAGCAAGTGCTGGCCGTCCGGATCGAGATGGTCGTCGTTCCGCATATAGAGCCGGCATCCTTGCTCCTCGGCCGCGCGGAATTCCGCCAGCGGATTGACGACCGTTACATTGCCGGCGTCCCGCAGGGAGTCGGAGAAATATCCGACCAGGGGGTAATCGGGGGGCCCGAGCGCGACCGACGACTCGATCTCGCCCCCAATGGCGCGAAACTCGTCGAGATAGTCGGCCGCGGCCTGGGCGCGATCGGGAATGATCAGCAGATGCGCATGGCAGGAGCTCGGACGACAGTCGGCGAAAATTCGCCGGATGTTGGCCAAGGTTGCATCCAGACCCTCGCGGGCCGCCGGCGAAACCGCAATCACGCCTTCCACCGCGCGCGGGGCGGAGCGAACAATCTCGATGGCGCGCCCGTTATATGTCTTGGGATCGAGCGGAAGCCGGTCCGACTCCGGGTGTACATCGACGTTTCGGGCCGCCTCCGTCAGATCGTCGACCGGCGCGCCGTAGCCGATCAGGATCGTGAGGCGATGATTGGCGAATTCCAAGAACCGGATCCCGTCCGAGATACGCCAGTAGAGCGCGCGTGCGAACGACGTCCGGGCCGGATCGCTGGCGTGGCGGACGTCGTAGAACAGCTGCCCCACATAGAGCTGCAAGATAACGACGCGCGGCCGGAATTCCGCGTATCGGCGGGGCGCGATCAGGCGCATCTGCCCGGTGCCGGTACCCAGGACCGCGGAATCGATCACCCGCCAATCGGGCGCGCGGTCGGCAAGCAGGCCCGGAAAGTTCCAGGCTTCGGTGGCGAAGGAGTTGCCGAAAACCAACGCGGTGGGCCGGCCGGATTCCGCGCGCAGCTCGACCGAGCGATTGTACGCGACGAGCTCAGGCCGATAGAAGTCGATGATCTGCGCGCGGAACATCAGCTCGAGCGCGCCGAGCAGCAGTGCCAGCCCGAAGCCGAGCAGCGTCAGCCGGTGCAGGGCGGTCTTCATCGCGGCGGCTCGGTCCGGGACTGCGCCAAGTTCGCCATCAGAAGAACGCGTAGATGAATGTGGTCACGCCGGCGGGATTGGAAAGCTGGAGCGACAAGTAGACGGCCAGGACCAGGGCCAGGGCCGCCGAGGCGGCCGCGCCGCGCATGCGCCGCGGAATCGGCGCCAGCCATTCCCGGCCCGGGGCGGCGGTCATTCCGGGGCCTTCGAGCGCGGGCCGGTAGCGCGCGAAGATCTCCTGCGTGTTCGGCGCGAACAGCGCGACCGCCGACAGAATGGCGATCCACCACAATCCGGGATGGGCCGGACCCCAGCGGCCGAACAGCTGCGCGAGTCCGATCGCCGGTCAGCCCAAGACCGGAGCCGCGACCGAGCCCGGATCGGCCATCGCGGCGATCAGCTGGGACGCGCGTCCGAACGAGTGCGCGCGGAAGAA
>JASHSH010000167.1 GCA_030040955.1 Rhodospirillales bacterium | reverse complement strand
GCTCGGCGGCACGGCGGCGGCGGCGGCGCTGGGCGCGGTGTTCGGCGCGCTCGCCATCCGTCGCCAGGGCATCTATTTCGCGATGGTCACGCTGGCGCTCGCCCAGATGGTCTATTTCTTCTGCCTGGAAACGCCGTTCACGCATGGCGAGGACGGTATCCAGGCGGTGCCGCGCGGGACCCTGTTCGGACTGATCCCGCTCGGCAATCTGATCGTGCTCTACTTCGTGGTCCTGGCGATCGCGGCCCTCGGCATCTTCCTGGTGTGGCGGACGATCCATTCGCCGTTCGGCCAGGTTCTGAAGGCGATCCGCGAGAACGAGCCGCGCTCGACCTCGCTCGGCTACCGCACCGACCTGTTCAAGTTCGCGGCCTTCCTGCTTTCGGCCACGCTCTCGGGGCTGGCGGGCGCGCTCAACGTGCTGGTGTTCCAGCTCGCCTCGCTCGAGGGCGTGGACTGGCACACCTCCGGCGCGGTGGTGCTGATGACGCTGATGGGCGGAATGGGAACGCCGCTGGGGCCGGTTTTGGGCGCGTTCCTGGTGGTGGCGATCGAGGACGGGCTCGCCCAGCTCGGCGCCTGGGTGACGATGATCGAAGGACTGATCTTCGTCGCCGTGGTGCTGCTGTTCCGCCGCGGCATCGCCGGCGAGGCGGCGGCGCTGCTCGCGCGCTGGCGAAGGCGGGCGGCGAACGCCTGAACCCGGCCTCACCCTTCGACAGGCTCAGGGCGAGGTACTCTCCGCAATGATCCGTCATGCCCGGGCCGGGCGAAGCCCGCGACCCGGGCATCCACGCGTTTGTGCCGCACTCCGTGGATGGCCGGGTCAAGCCCGGCCATGACGCACATGAGTCTGAATGCTCTCGTACTGGTCTCGAAATGCGAAGGGGAGCTCCCTACCGGTTGAAGCCCGGCGGGTCGGTGAGGATTTCGTCGCGGGAGGGCAGGTCGGTCGCCATCCAGCCGCCGCCCAGATCCTCGATCAGCGTGACGCTGGCGATCAGCCGGTCCTGGCGCACGGTGAGCGCCAGCTGCTCGTCCGAGAGCAAGTTCGCCTGGGCGGTGACCACGGCGGTATAGGCCACGGTGCCGGCCCGGTATTCGTTGAGCGTGATCTCCACCGCCTGCCGCCCGAGACGGATCGCCTTGTCCTCCTCCACCGCCTGGCGTTCGAGGACGCGCAGCGCGACGAGCTGATCCTCGACGCCCTGGAACGCGGTCAGCACGGTCTGGCGGTAGTTCGCCACGCTGGCGTCGTAGTTGGCGCGGGCCTCGGCCTCGGCGGCTTCGAGCGCGCCGCCCTGATAGAGCGCGCCGGTGGCGGAGGCGCCGAGCGACCAGATGCGGTTCGACGCGGCCAGCAAGCCGCCGAGCTCGTTATTGGCGAAGCCCGCCGCGCCGGAGAGCGTGAGGTCGGGATAGAAGGCGGCCACCGCGACTCCGATCTGCGCGTTCGCCGCCTGCATCGCGCGTTCGGCCGCCGCGATGTCGGGTCGGCGTTCGAGCAGGGCCGAGGCCACGCCCGTGGGCGCGACCGGAACCCGGCCGGCGAGCGGCGCCGACGCGATCGAAAAGCCGTCCGGCGGCTTGCCGACCAGCGCAGCGATCGCGTGTTCGAGCTGGGCCCGCTGCACGCCGACATTGATCTCCTGCGCCACCACCTCGGCCAGCTGGACCTCGGCGGTGATCACGTCAGCCTTGGCGGCCACGCCGGCCTGGTACTGGTTCTCGGTGATCGTCAGCGAGCGCTTGTCGGCGATCGCGGTCTCGGCGAGCAGGCGATGCAGCGCGTCCTCGGCGCGCAGGCTGAAATAGTCGATTGCGAGCTGCGCCTGGGCGGAGAGGCGCGCGTTGGCGATGTCGGCGGCGTCGGCCTGCGCGGTGGCGACTCCGGCCTCGACGGTGCGCCGGATTCGGCCCCAGACGTCTGGGTCCCAGCTCGCGCCCAGCTCCAGGGTGAACTCGTTGGCCAGCCCCTTGTTCACGCCGATGGTCGGCTCGCGCACGCCCGATGCGGTTCCGGTCACGCTCGGCAGCAGCCCGGCGCGCGCCTGCAACGCCGCCGCCACCGCGGCCCGGTAGGCGGCCTCGGCCTGCTTGAGCGTCTGATTCGACACCACGACCTGGCGCTCGAGCCCGTCGAGCACCGGATCGCGGTAGACCGACCACCAGGCGCCGCGGTCGATCTGGTCCTGCGGCTGGCCGATCCGCCATCCCGCCAGTTCCTTGAAGGCCGCGGCCGTGGGCGCGTCGGGTTTGCGATAGTCCGGCCCGACCGTGCAGCCGGCGAGCAGGGAGAGCGCGAGCGGGACGAGGGAGCGGGCGCGGCTCATTCGCCCGCCTCCGGAATTCCGCCATGCGCCGGCGGCGGGACATGGCCCCAGACGCGCATCAGCCAATGCCGCAGATTGTCGAGATACACGTAGAGGATGGGGGTCGTGTAAAGCGTCAGCACCTGGCTCACCAGCAACCCGCCGACGATGGAGATGCCCAGCGGCCTGCGCAGTTCGGCCCCGTCGCCGAAGCTCAGCACCAAAGGCATCGCGCCGAGCATCGCGGCGATGGTCGTCATCATGATCGGGCGGAAGCGCAGCAGGCAGGCCTCGTAGATCGCCTCGCGCGAATCGGTCACCCCCTCGCGCTCGCGCGCCAGTGCGAAGTCGATCATCAGGATCGCGTTCTTCTTCACGATCCCGATCAGCAGGATCACGCCGATCAGCGCGATGATGCTGAATTCGGTGTCGAACAGCATCAGCGCCAGCACCGCGCCGACCCCGGCCGAGGGCAGCGTCGAGATGATGGTGATCGGATGGATCGCGCTCTCGTACAGGATGCCGAGCACGATATAGACCGCGACCAGCGCGGCGGCGATCAGCAGCGGCTCGTTGGCCAGCGATTCCTGGAAGGTGCGCGCGGTGCCGGCGAACGAGCCGTGCACGTCGGCGGGCATGCCGATGCGCCGGACCGCTTGCCCGATCGCCGTCTGCGCATCGCTCAGCGACTTGCCGAGCGCCAGGTTGAACGACAGGGTGGCGGCGACGAACAGGCCCTGATGGTTGACCGAAAGCGGCGTGTGGCCGGGCCCGTAATGCACGAAGGCGGAAAGCGGCACCATCGTCTCCTGGCTCGTGCTCACCGCCGGCGCCGACGAGGCGCTGCCGTGGCCGACATTGGCGAGCGCGTTGAGCGAGGCGTTGCGCGCCGAGTCGGCGGCGACCGTCGCGGC
>JASHSH010000166.1 GCA_030040955.1 Rhodospirillales bacterium | reverse complement strand
CGTTCAACGTCGCCGACTCGGCGATCAGCGTCGGCGCCGCGCTGCTGGTCATCGATTCCTTGTTCGCCGGGCGCGATTCTCCTAGATTCGGGGCATGACAGTTCGGATCGGTCCGACTCAGGCGCGAATGCGCCCCGCCCTGATCGCGGCGGGACTCGCGCTGGCGCTGGCGGGATGCGGCGACGACACGAAGCGGCTGCTGGGCTGGGACCGCAGCGGTCCCGACGAGTTTCAGGTGGTGACCCGCGCGCCGCTGGCCCAGCCGCCCGATTTCGATCTGCGCCCCCCGACGCCCGGAGCCGCACGCCCGCAGGAAGGCACCTCGACCGACCAGGCGCGGCGCGCCTTGGTCGGCGGCGCGCTCGCCGGGCAAGGCGGAGCCGCGTCGGGTCAGGAGGCGTCGACCGACATGGCCGGCCTGTCGATCGGCGAGCAGGCGCTGCTGCGCAAGACCGGCGGCGACAAGGCATCGACCTCGATCCGGCGCGAGGTCGACGAGGAATCGACCGCGCTGGTCGAGGCCAACCAGAGCTTCACCGACGAGCTGCTGTTCTGGCAGTCGAAGCCCGCTCCCGGCGAAATCCTCGACCCCGAGAAAGAGGCGAAGCGGCTGGAGAACAACGCCTCGCTCGGCAAGCCGCCGACCGAGGGCGCCACGCCGCAGATCGTCCGCGAGCAGAAGGGTTGGCTCGAGGGCATCTTCTAGCCTCGCCCGACGCTCGGGACCGATGGGCACCATACTTGTGTTTCGCGACGGCGAGCGCACCGCCCAGTGCCGGATCGCGCTTGACAGCGGCGAGCGCATCCTGGTCGAGCTCGACGCGGATGGCATCGCCATCACCCAGGTCTCGCCGCCCGAAGGCACGCGGCGCCTGCTGTTCCGCGCCGATCCCGAGACGGTCGCGCGCATCTCGTCGGGCCTGTTCGACACCGAGAAGTCGCCCGCGGCCTCGCCGCTGCAAGTCCTCGTCCCCTTCCTGCTCCGCCTTCCCTCGGCCGAAATCGTGCGCCGGGCGCTGACCGATGCGGCGGCCGAAGTATCCTGAGCCCGGCGCCTGCCGGGTGGCGGTTGGGTCGCCTCGCCCTCCCATGCTATGGTGACGCGTAGCGCCACTGATTCAGCCGAAAATCTTTGAGCGACAAGAAGATAGCTTTGGATCACTCGACCTGGGTGTTGGCCCGGCGGCTGCTCCGCGAAGGAGTCCGGCCCTATGTCGGGCGCATCCTGCTCGCCTTCGTCTGCATGGCGGTGGTCGCCGGCACCAGCGCGCTGCTCGCGGCGCTGATGAAGCCGGTCGTCGACCAGGTGTTCGTGCGCCGCGAGGCGGCGATGCTGTGGCCGGTGGCGGCGGCGGTGGTGATCACCTCGCTGGTGAAGGGTCTGGCGAGCTATCTCCAGTCGAGCCTGCTCGCCTGGGTGGGCCTGCGCATCATCGCCGACATGCAGAACCGGCTGTTCCGGCACCTGCTGCGCATGGACCTGCAATTCTTTCACGACACCACGACGGGCCGCCTCGTCTCGCGCTTCACCAACGACGCCGGTCTGATGCGCGCGGCGGTGTCCAACTCGCTCGCCGGATTGGGGCGCGACTCGCTCACGGTTATCTGCCTGGTCGGCGTCATGTTCTATCAGGACTGGCTGCTCGCGCTGGTCTCGTTCTTCGCCTTCCCCGCCGCGATCCAGCCGATCATCCGGCTGGGCCGCCGCCTGCGCCAGGTCACCGTCAACACCCAGGAGCATCTCGGCCTGTTCACCACGCTGCTCGAGCAAACCTTCCAGGGCATGCGGGTGGTCAAGGGCTACGGGGTCGAGACCTACGAATCGGGCCGCATCGCCGGCATCACCGAGAAGGTATTCCGGCTGGTGTTCAAGTCGAACCGCGTGCGCGCCTCGTCCGGCCCGATCATGGAGACGCTCGGCGGTCTCGCCATCGCCGTCGTGATCGTCTATGGCGGCAGCCGGGTGATCTCGGGCCTGACCACGCCCGGCGCCTTCTTCTCGTTCATGACCGCGTTGCTGATGGCCTATCAGCCGGTCAAGAACCTGGCCACGCTGAACGCGACCTTGCAGGAGGGGCTCGCGGGGGCGCAGCGCCTGTTCGATCTGCTGGACATCGATCCGACCATCGTCGAGACGCAAGGCGCGCCCGATCTCGTTGTACGCGGCGGGGCGGTGCGCTTCGAGAACGTGGTGTTCAGCTATGACGGCAGCAGCGACGCACTCGACCATATCGGCTTCGACGTGCCGGCGGGGCGCAAGGTCGCCATCGTGGGCGCGTCGGGGGCGGGCAAGACCTCGATCATCAATCTCATCCCGCGCTTCTACGACGTGAACGAGGGCCGCATCCTGATCGACGGCCAGGACGTGCGCGCGGTGACGCTGGCCAGCCTGCGCTCGCACATCGCCCTGGTCAGCCAGGAGGTGACGCTGTTCGACGACACGGTGCGCGCCAACATCGCCTACGGCAAACTCGACGCCTCGGATGCCGAGATCGAGACGGCCGCCCGCCATGCCGCCGCGCACGAATTCATCTCGGCATTGCCGAACGGATACGCGACCCAGGTCGGCGAGCACGGCGTGAAGTTCTCGGGCGGCCAGCGCCAGCGCCTCGCCATCGCGCGAGCCATGCTGCGCAACGCGCCGATTCTCCTGCTCGACGAGGCCACCTCCGCGCTCGACACCGAATCCGAGCGCCAGGTGCAATCCGCGCTCGAAGTGCTGATGCGCGGGCGGACCACCATCGTGGTCGCCCATCGCTTGTCCACCATCGTCGACGCCGATCTCATCCACGTCATCGACAGGGGCAGGGTGATCGAATCGGGCCGGCACGCCGAACTGCTGGCGCGCGGCGGCGCCTATGCGCGGCTGCACGCGGTGCAGTCGGCGGAGGAAGACGGGTCCGGGGACTCCACCCCGCTGCGGCCGGTCCAGGCGATGGCCTAGTCCGCCATGGGCCTCGTCAAGGCCCTGTCGCGCAGCGACGCGATCCGCCGTCCGCTGTGCTGGCTCGGCGCCCAATATATACGCTTCGTCCACGCCACCTGCCGCTGGCAGGTGGTGGGCGCGGAGATTCCGGCCGCCTTCTGGGACCGGGGCGGCCCGTTCATCCTTGCCTTCTGGCACGGCCGCATCCTGATGATGCCCTATTGCTGGCGGCGCGACCGGACCATCCGCATGCTGATCTCGACCCACCCCGACGGGCAGATCATCGCCCGCACGGTGCGCCATTTCGGGATCGATACGGTGGCCGGCTCGTCGAGCAAGGGCGGCGGCGCCGCGCTGCGCACGATGGTGCGCACGCTACGCGCGGGCGAGTGCGTCGGCATCACGCCGGACGGTCCGCGGGGTCCCTATATGCGCGCCTCCGAGGGGGTGGCGCAGGTGGCGCGGCTCGCCGGCACGCCGGTGATCCCGTGCAGCTTCGGCGTGAGCCGGCGGCTGCTGCTGACCAGCTGGGACCGGTTCGTCCTCGCGCTGCCCTTCGGCCGCGGCGTCTTCGTCTGGGGCGAGCCGATATTGGTGGCGACCGACGCGTCGGCGGCCGAAGTCGAGCAGGCGCGTCGCGCGATCGAGAATTCGCTCAACGACATCACCGCGCGCGCCGACGCCCTCGTCGGCCA
>JASHSH010000003.1 GCA_030040955.1 Rhodospirillales bacterium | reverse complement strand
TGAGCTTGATGCATTCCGCCTGCACGCCGCGCGCCGCGAAATGGCGCTGCGTGATGTTCGGATATTTGGTGGCGACGCGGATGTGGCTCCAGCGCGACGGATCGTCGGCGCCGGCGAGTTCGGCCGGCTCGGCGACCGCGAGGTGGCATTTGCCGATGCCGAGATCGAGCGGCGCGTACAGCTCGGGATAGTCGAACTCCATCAGCACGTCGGCCCCGCAGATGCCCATCTGCGCGCCGCCGAAGGCGACGAAGGTGGCGGCGTCGAACGAGCGCACGCGGATGATATCGACATGCGCGAGGTCGGTGGCGAAGCGCAGCGCGCGCGACGAAGGGTCCGCGAACGCGCGTTCGGGCACGATGCCGGCCCGGCGCACCAGCGGCATCGCCTCGTCGAGAATCCGCCCATTGGGAAGGGCGAGCACCAAGGGTTCCGGAGCGTCCACGTCGCGCGTCCCGTGCCGAGAAACCCGCCGTTCTACAGGGAAATCTTGGGTTTGGGCAAGGAGTTGAGACGGTTCAGCCCTCGCCCTTGATGCGCTCGATGCGCGCGCCGCAAGCGCCGAGCTTCTCCTCCAGCCGCTCGTAGCCGCGGTCGAGATGGTAGACGCGGTTGACCATCGTCTCGCCCTCGGCGGCGAGGCCGGCGAGGATGAGCGAGACCGAGGCGCGCAGGTCGGTCGCCATCACCGGCGCGCCGGAGAGATGCGGCACGCCGCGCACGATCGCGGAGGCGCCGTGCACGGTGATCCGGGCGCCCATGCGCACCAGCTCGGGGACGTGCATGAACCGGTTCTCGAAGATGGTCTCGGTGATCATGCTGGCGCCCTCGGCGGTCGCCATAAGCGCCATCAACTGCGCCTGCATGTCGGTGGGAAAGCCGGGATACGGCTCGGTCATGATGTCGATGCCGCCGACATGGCCATTGGCGGCGACACGCACGCCGCGCGGCGTCTCGCTGAGCCGCACGCCGCAATCGGCGAGCGCGCGGGCGACCGCCTCCATCAGGTCGAGCCGCGCGTCGACCAGCTCGACATCGCCCCGCGTGATGGCGGCGGCCACGGCATAGGTCCCCGTCTCGATACGGTCGGGCAGCACGGCGTAGTCGGCGCCGTGGAGCGAGGGCTGGCCGCGCACGCGCAGGCTGCCGCTGCCGATGCCGTCGATCTCGGCGCCCATGGCGACCAGGCAGCGCGCCAGATCGACCACCTCGGGCTCGCGCGCGGCGTTGGCGATGACGGTGTCGCCGCCGGCCAGCACGGCGGCCATCAGCGCATTCTCGGTGCCGCCGACGGTGACCGAGGGAAACACGATCTGCGCGCCCTTGAGGCCGCCCGCGGGCGCGCGGGCCACGATATAGCCGCCCTCGACCGCGATGGCCGCGCCCAGCGCCTCGAGCGCCTTCAGATGCAGATCCACCGGGCGCGTGCCGATGGCGCAGCCCCCGGGCAGCGATACGCGCGCCTCGCCGCAGCGCGCGACCAGCGGGCCGAGCACCAGGATCGAGGCGCGCATCTTGCGCACCAGATCGTAGGGCGCGGTAGTGTCGGAGATGCGCGCGGCGGTGAGTTCGAGAACGCGGCCGGCCTGGCCGCCGGGGGCGTGGCCGTTGAGCGTCATCCCGACCCCGTGCCGGCCGAGCAGATTGGCCATCGTCGTGATGTCGGCCAGGTGCGGAAGATTCGACAGGCGCAGTGTCTCGCCGGTGAGCAGGCAGGCGGGCATCAGCGCCAGCGCGGCGTTCTTCGCGCCGCTGATCGGTATCGCGCCGTTGAGCGGCACGCCGCCTTGGATGCGGATGCGGTCCATATCGGGTTCCGGTCAGGTCAGGGCCGGGGCGGGACGGCGAATCGCGGTCGGCTCCCTTGAGTGCGGGCGCTCTTGTAGCCCAAGGAGTCGGCGCTCACAAGGCGGGCTTGCCTTGTTTCGGCCGCTTGGGCGACGGAGCGTCGGTCGCGGCCGAGTCGGGAGCCTCGGCGCGGGAGCGGGCCTGCTCCTTGCGCCGGCGCAGATTGGCGCGCAAGGCCTCGGCGCGGCGCTGCGCGCGCGAGGTGGCGGGCGGCGAGCCGCCGGGCCGATCGGATTCAGCCATATCCGGGCCATTCCCTTGCGCGCCCCGGGGAGCTATGGCATCTAGGGCGCCCATCCGCGGCGCTGCCGTAGCTCAGGGGTAGAGCACGTCCTTGGTAAGGACGGGGTCGGTGGTTCGATTCCACTCGGCAGCACCAGCGCCTCGTCCAGCATTCGACCTTCCAGACTTGTTCAGCCAGCGGGCGAGAAACTGTCCGCCCGCGCGATCGCCCACGCGTCCTTGAAGCGCGGATCGTCTGTGCCCGCCGGCCTGAGCAATTCGCCCGGCTCCAGAAATCGGTAGACCTGGTCGAAACGCTCGACCCGGTTCATGGCGATGCGCTTGGAGAAGTGGCGCGGGCGCAGCTCGTCCGGCGTGCGCAGGCCGGCGGCGGCGATCACCTCGGCCAGCGCGGCCACGGTCGAGCGGTGGAAGGCGTAGACCCGCTCGGCCTTGTCGGGCACATAGAGCGAGCGCTGGCGCACCTTGTCCTGGGTGGCGACGCCGGTCGGGCAATGGTCGGTGTGACAGCTCTGCGACTGGATGCAGCCCAGCGCGAACATGAAGCCGCGCGCCGAATTGCACCAGTCGGCGCCGAGCGCCATGATCCGCGCCATGTCGAAGGCGGTGATGATCTTGCCGCTGGCGCC
>JASHSH010000165.1 GCA_030040955.1 Rhodospirillales bacterium | reverse complement strand
TCCGTGATCTTCCGCTATTTCCTGCTCGACCCGCTGAACTGGGCCGAGGAGGTCGCCCGCGCCCTCATGGTGCTGCTGGTCTTCTTCGGCGCCGCGACCTCGCTCGCCCGGCACCGCCATGCCGGTCTCGACACACTCCGCGGACTGCTGCCGCGAGGCTGGCGGCCTTCGGCGGCGCGGCTCGCCCATTGGATCGTGGCCGCGGTCGCCGCGACCCTGTTCGTTTCCTCGCTCGCCCTGCTCGACGATGCCCAGGGCCAGTCCACGCCCTTCGGCTTGCCGGAATGGATTTTCATCTATCCGGTGGCGATCGGCGGCCTGCTGATGGCCGCCTACGGGCTCGTCAACGCGTTGGAGGGACCGCGCGGCGCGGCATGGCCGACGCTCGCGGGCGCGTTCGTCCTTGGACTCGCGGTCTGGGCGTGGAACGCGCGTCTGCCATCGGCCGCGATCTCGCCCTTCGCGCTGCTGATCGCGGGATTTCTGGTCGCGCTGGTCTGCGGGGTGCCGATCGCCTTCGTGCTGGCCTTTTCGGCCGCGCTCTATTTCCTCGCCGAGCCGACTTTGCCGATGGCGGTTTATGCCCAGCAGCTCACCGCCGGCACCGACCATTTCGTGCTCCTCGCAGTGCCGTTCTTCGTCGTCGCCGGGCTGGCGATGGAGGTCAACGGCATGTCGGCGCGGCTGATCGAGCTGCTGCTGCGCCTGTTCGGCCGCGCGCGCGGCGGGCTCAATCTGATCATGATCGTGGCGACCGCCTTCTTCTCCGGCATCTCGGGATCGAAGCTCGCCGACATCGCCGCCGTCGGCGGCATCGTCATGCCGGCCGTTCGGCGCACGCGCCAGGACCCGAACGAGGCGGCCGGCATCCTGGCCGCCTCGGCGATCATGGCCGAGACCATTCCGCCCTGCGTCAACATGATCATCTTCGGCTTCGTGGCGAATGTCTCGATCGGCGGGCTGTTCGTTGCCGGGCTGGTGCCGGCGGCGGTGCTGGCTGTCGCCCTGGCCGCGGTCGCCGTCGCCTTCGGCCGGCGCATCAACCCCGCCGAGGCCTTTCCCGAACGCACGCCGATGCGCCGCCTGCTCGCCGGCGCGCTGGTCGCGCTCGTCATGGTCGCGCTGATCGGCCGCGGCGTGACCTCGGGCATCGCCACCGCGACCGAGGTCTCGTCCTTCGCCGTGGTCTACGCGATCGTCGTCGGCGGGCTGGCCTTCCGCCAGCTGAACGCGCGCTCGATCGCGCAACTGTTCGTGCGCTCGGCCTCGATGTCGGCGCGCATCCTGTTCATCGTCGCCGCCGCCTCGGGCTTCTCCTACGCGCTCACCATCCAGCAAATCCCGCAATATTTGTCCGACGGGCTGGTGCAGCTCGGGCACCGGCAGGGGCCCGACGCGTTCATCCTGGTCGCCGCGCTGCTGATGATCGGCTTCGGCTCGATCCTGGAAGGCGCGCCCGCGCTGATCATCTGGGGGCCGCTGCTGACCCCGATCGCCACCGGGCTGGGCGTGAACGCGCTGCATTTCGGCACCGTGATGGTGATCTGCATGGGGCTCGGCCTGTTCTCGCCGCCATTCGGCCTTGGCCTGTTCGCGACCTGCGCGATGACCGGCACCGAGGTCAAGCATGTGGCGCGGCCGATGGCGAAGTATCTGGGCGTGCTGCTGCTCGGCGTCGCGGTGCTGATCCTGGTGCCCGCCTTCTCGCTCTGGCTGCCCACCCGTTTCGGATTCCGCTGAAATGCCTGGAGACCGCATGCCGCGCATCTTCCTCTGTCACGCCCCGCCCGCCTTCGCCAATTACTATGGCGACCGCGCGCTGGCCGGGCTGCGGGCACTCGGCGAGGTGGTGCGCAACCCAACCGATCATCCGCTGGCGACCGAGGAATTGCTCAAGGCCTCCGATGGCTGCCGGGTGATCGTGTCCGACCGCAACACGCCGGGCGAGGCCGCGCTGTTCGCGCGCCATCCGGTGCTGGAGGCCTTCGTGCGCTGCGCGATGGACATCCGCACGGTGGACGTCGCCGCCGCCAGCGCGAACGGCGTCCTGGTGACGCGGGCGAGCGCCGGATTTGACGCCGCCGTCGCCGAGTGGGTGATCGGCGCGATGGTCGATCTCTCGCGCGACGTGAGCCGCAACGTGCAGGCCTATCGCGCCGGCAAGCCGGTCACCATCCGCATGGGCCGGCAGCTGCGCGGCTCGACCCTCGGAATTCTCGGCTACGGCTTCATCGGCAAGTACCTGGCGAAGACCGCTCGCGCGCTAGGCATGGAGGTGCTGGTGCACGACCCGCATGTGCCCGTCGAGGGCGACGGCCCGCGCGCTTGCGGCTTCGCCGAGTTGCTCGCGGAATCCGATTATATCGTGTGCCTGGTTGTCGCCACGCCCGATACGGAAAATCTGATCGATGCGCGCGCCTTCGCCGCGATGAAGCCGGGCGCCTTCTTCGTCAACGCGTCGCGCGGCAACCTGGTCGACGAGGCGGCGCTCGCGGCCGCGCTAGATCAACATCGCATTGCCGGGGCGGCGATGGATGTGGGACGCGCGCCCGACCAGATGCCCTCGCCGCATCTGGCGCGGCGTGACGATGTGGTCGCCTCGCCCCATGTCGGCGGGCTCACGCCACCCGCGATCGAGCACCAGTCGATGGAGACGGTTCGGCAGACGGCGGCGATCTTGGCCGGCGAGTTCCCGGTGGGCTCGGTGAATGCGGAGAGCGCGAGCCGCATCCGCGCGCGCCAGAAGGTGCGCTCGTGAGCTGTCCGCGCAAACACCTGTTGCCGCCGGGCGCCTGCGACAGCCACATCCACATCTTCGGCAAGCAGTATCCGAAGGCGCCGACCGCGGTGGCCGATCCGCCCGACGCGCCGCTCGCCGCCTATGTGCGGCTGCGCGACCGGCTCGGCCTTCGCCGCGCCGTCGTGGTCCAGCCCACCCATTACGGCACCGACAACAGGGCGACCACGGATGCCGTGGCCGCTCTGGGCCGCGATGCCATCGGTGTCGCGATGTGCGATTTGCGCACCGTGGATGCCGAGCTCGACCGGCTGACCGAGACCGGCATCCGCGGCCTGCGCGTGCAGATGTTTCCGGGCGGGATCATCCCCTGGGACGAGGTCGAGCGCATGGCCGCCCGGGTGGTGGCACGGGGTTGGTTCGTTCAGCTCCAGTTCGACGGGCGCGAGTTCCCCGAGCGCGAGGCGCTGGTGCGCCGGCTGCCCGGGCGGCTGATCATCGACCATACCGGCAAATTCATTGAGCCGGTGACGCCGGACAGCGCGGCATTCGCGAGCTTCCTGCGCGTGATCGATCGCGGCCGCGCCTGGTTCAAGATCGCGGCGCCCTACGAGACCTCGAAGGTGGGGCCCCCGAGCTACGCCGATGTCGGAGCGCTCGCGCGCGCCCTGATCGCCTATGCGCCCGAGCGCGGCCTATGGGCGACCAACTGGCCGCATGTGAACCAGAAGGTGGCGATCGACGAGGAAATCCTGTTGGAGCGGCTGTTCGATTGGGCCGGCGACGACAAGACCGCGCATCGAATGCTGGCCGAAACTCCGGCCGAACTCTACGGATTCTAGCGGAAGGGACGGAACGATGATCCGCTTGGGCGCGACCATTCGTGCGGCGATCCTGGGCGCGGCTTTGGCAGCGGGGCTCGCCTTGGCGCCGCCGGCGATCGCCGAGGACGCGCTCGGCATCGCGCTCGAGGGCTTCCCCTACCCCTACCCGGTCCACTTCCGCGACACGGTGGTCGAGGGCGAGGCGCTGCGCATGGCCTATATGGACGTGGCACCGACCGGCACCGCGAACGGCCGCACGGTTCTGCTTCTGCACGGGCGCAACTTTCCCTCCGCCTATTGGGAGGGGACGATCGACGCCCTGACCAAGGCGGGCTATCGCGTGATCGCGCCGGATCAGCTCGGCTTCGGCAAGTCGTCGAAGCCGACCTTCGCCTATAGCTTCGACACGCTGGCGCGCGAGACCGTCGGCCTGCTC